>CAKQVW010000198.1 GCA_934277865.1 uncultured Pseudobdellovibrionaceae bacterium
CGAACGCTAGAATTCCGAAAAGTAATCATCATGGCAAAGAACGATGAGCTTTTCAAATTGATGGTTGAAAAAGGCGCGTCAGACCTTCACTTGGTCGCCGGCGCACCACCCTATTTACGCATCAGTGGCGAGATGGAGAAATTGGACCAGCCCCCGCTGACGGCGCAGGAAGCCCAAGAGATCATTTTTGAAATCTGCAACGAGAAGCAGAAAAAAGAGTTCATCACCAATTGGGAACTCGATTTTGCCTACACGAAAGAGCCCATCGGGCGCTTCCGCGTAAACGTCTTCATGCAACGAAAAGGCATCGGCGTCGTTTGTCGGGTGATTCCGACAAAAATCAAAACAGCCGACGAGCTTGGCCTGCCACCAAGTTTGCTTGAGATGATCAACTGCCACAAAGGTTTGATTTGCGTCACCGGCCCAACAGGATCAGGGAAGTCGACCACCTTGGCGGCGCTCATTCACCACATCAATGCCAATCAGCAGTCGCATATCCTCACCATCGAGGATCCGATCGAGTTTGTTCACCCAAGTCTAAAGTCACTGGTGAATCAACGTGAGGTGCACAACCACTCGAAGTCATTTGCCAACGCCCTAAAGGCCGCACTTCGCGAGGACCCGGATGTGATTCTCGTGGGTGAGATGCGTGACCTTGAAACGATTTCGCTTGCGATCTCGGCGGCAGAAACCGGCCACTTGGTTTTCGGAACACTTCACACCAACAACGCCCATAAAACGGTGGATCGTATCATCGACGTCTTCCCAGGCGACCGCCAAGCGCAAATCCGCGTACAGCTGTCTGAATCACTTCGCGGCGTTATTTCTCAGTCGCTTCTTCCAAAAGTGGGCGGCGGCCGAGTCGCCGTGCAAGAAGTGATGTTCTGCAATAAGGCGATCGCCAACCTTATTCGCGAAGGTAAGACGTTCCAGATTCCGTCGACGATGCAGACTGGTAAAAACCAGGGCATGGTTACATACGAATACGCGATCGACCAATTGATCAATCGCGGTTTGATTTCCAAAGACACGGGTTATGAATTCTTAGGAAAAGCGACGGCCGAAGAAAAGCCGGCAGCTCAACCGCAAGTTCAGACTTCGGCTGTGGTCGGAGGAGCGGCGACCGTTCCGACGCCTCCGCCTTCTGGAATCACCATGCAGCCCATGCAAACCGGCGCAGCCGCAGCACTTGGGAATCTGGCAAATCGGTTTAAGAAAACCAGTTAGAAGGAAAGCACGGGGAGCTCAAAGCTCACCGCCTGCGATTCCGAGAACCGTGCCGCCAGCACGGTTCTTTCGTTTTCTGGCCCCAGAAGTTCGCGATTCGAAATCGGAAATAGCGTGCGATCCGTAGCGCCGTCCTGCAATCCGTAAAATTCGTCAGGGTTTGTGGCCGCACTGTAGGTCACCGCAATGGTCCCAACAATCACACCCACGGCGAAGCCGACAGCGATGTTGCTGAGTTTATCCTGCGGACGTCCATAAAAGCTGAGTGTGCTAAGCCCAAGCACGGCGCCACCAAGGCCCGAATAGATGATCGTCGCCAATTGTCGACGTGGTCCGCCAGCTGACGGACGATCGCCCTCCAGGGAGCCGCGCCCCTGCGCCATCGCCGCTGTTGGAACCATCGCCACCACCGCAACGGCGATCGCCAAAACGACCGTCGAGACGATCGAGCTGAACTTTGAAATTACGGACTTTCTTGCCATCACGATTCCTCCCCGACCCAGGGTTTTTCGCCATCCACGGCGATGGAAAACAATCCTGTTTTCCAATCGGTTTCCAGTTCCTCTTTGCTCGCAATCGGCCGCGCGACCACCTCGCGAACGGCGGAAAGCATCGGCCCGCGGCGGACGGCCCGCTCAAACTCTTGAAGATCTTCTTCTGACCCTTGGGCGAAACATTCGACCCGCCCGTCTTCCAGATTGCGTACAACGCCACTCAGTCGGTAGTGCAGCGCCTGTTTTTCAACAAAACGACGAAACCCGACCCCTTGTACGCGACCTGATACGAGATAGTGACGCAAGCTCATACCTGTGACATTAACAGGATTTCGGGGGCCTCGACACGGGCCGAATTCTCTTTATGAGGAGTGGAGCAATGCATCATCCGACTCAGCGATCTGCGCGACAAACGCCACCGCCACCTAAAACGCCGACGGAACTTGCGCCGTTCATTGATCACACGCTCTTGCGCGCCGACGCATCAGAGGCGGACATTCGAAAGCTCTGCGAAGAGGCTGTTCGCCATCGTTTTTTTGCGGTTTGTGTGAACTCCGCTCACGTGGAATTTGCCTCGCAACTCTTAGCGAAGATCGACCCCTCCCATAAGGAAGACTCGCGGGTTCGCGTCGCCGCCGTGGTGGGTTTTCCACTGGGAGCGTGCACGACTTCGACGAAAGTTTTTGAGACCGAAGAGGCTCTTCGCTTAGGCGCCGAAGAGGTCGACATGGTGGTACGAGTCGACTTGGTCAAAACCGGGGAATTCACCCGCGTACGCGAAGATATCGCATCTGTGGTGCAAGCAGCCGCTCGAGTTCGACCTGATTCACTGGTGAAAGTGATCCTTGAAACGGGCCTTTTAACACTCGAAGAAATTGCCCGTGCTGCGCGCGCCGCCGACGAAGCCGGCGCTCAATTTATCAAGACATGCACAGGGTTTTCCACAGCAGGCTCGCCAGCCGGTGCCGCGACCGTGGAGCATGTGGCGCTGATGCGCGAAAGTGCCCGCGAACACGTGCAAATCAAGGCCAGCGGTGGCGTGCGAAACTTCGAAATGGCGCGCAGCCTTATCCTGGCCGGTGCCGATCGCTTGGGCACCAGCTCGGGCGTCGCCTTGGTCTCAGAAGGCGCCAGCCACGGATCGGGGTACTAACATGAGCACACAAGGTTTGTTGGCTCCCGAGATTATCAAGAAGAAGCGAGACGGCGGCGAACTCTCGACGAACGAGATTCGATTTATGATCGACGGTTTTGTTCGCGGCACGGTGCCCGATTATCAGATGTCGGCTTGGCTAATGGCCGTGCTGTTTCAAGGCATGACCGACAACGAGACTTGGACACTCACGGACCTCATGATGCGCTCGGGTCGCGTGCTCGACTTTTCGAATCTGGGAACTGCCGTTGATAAACACTCAACCGGTGGAGTCGGAGATAAGACGAGCTTGATTCTGGCACCCATCGCGGCGGCGGCCGGCATTCCAGTGCCGATGATCGCGGGTCGCGGCCTCGGGCACACCGGTGGAACAATTGACAAGCTCGAGTCGATACCGGGCTTTAGCTGTGAAATCACCATTTCGGAATTCGAAAAACAAGTCGCCTCGTTAGGTTTGGCGCTGATCGGGCAGACCGGTGAAATCTGTCCTGCCGACAAACGCATCTACGCACTTCGCGACGTAACGGCAACGGTCGAGTCGCTTCCACTGATTTGCGCCAGCATCATGTCCAAAAAGATGGCCGAAGGCATTCAGGGCCTCGTCCTCGATGTGAAGTGGGGCTCGGGCGCGTTCATGAAAACCAAAGAGCGAGCCGAAGAGCTTGCCCGCCGCCTCTGTCAAATCGGACGCGCCGGAGGGAAAGATGTCGTGGCGCTTGTCACCGACATGAACCAACCGCTTGGACGATTCATCGGCAACTCGCTGGAAGTTGAAGAATGTCTCGGCATTCTTCGTCGCCAACCTATTCGCGGACGTTCACTTGCGGACTTCCACGATTGCGAAGAGCTGAGCGTGATTCTCGCCGGCGTGATGATCTGGCTTGGCAAAAAAGCCGACACAGCTCGCGAAGGCGTTGCGCGTGCCAGAGAAATTTTGGACTCCGGTGCCGCCGCGAAGAAATTTGAAGAATTGGTGAAGGCACAGGGAGGACGATTGGAGGCCCTGCCGAAGGCCGTCGTCACGGGCGAAGTTCGCGCGAGCACGTCAGGTGTTGTCTCGGCAATTGAAACAGAACAAGTGGGTTATGCAGCCCTCGTGATGGGCGCAGGCCGCCGGGCCGCCAGCGAAAAGATCGAACCGATGGCGGGCATTGAATGCCTCGTTCGCCTAGGGGATTCGATCGAAAAAGGTCAACCTCTCTATCGTCTCTACGGCCCGACTGCTGACTACCGTGTCGGTCATGAAGATGCGATCGAGCGACTCACGCGTGCGACTCGCATCGAAAGTGCTGTTCAAGATAAATCCTTGCAAAGTCGCCAATCGAACGCTTTGATCGCTATGGGTATAGGTGTCGAACTCTAAAGGGGTATCTCTCACGTGAGCAGCATTGTCGAAAGTCTTGAATCGTCGGTGGCATATATTCGTTCCGTCTGCCCACCGAGCAAATTGAAACCGCGCGTGGCCGTGGTTCTTGGTTCGGGACTTGGTTCGTTTGTGAACAACGTCGATGTCGAAGTGGCAATCCCCTATACCGATATCCCTGGTTTTATTCCGCCCTCGGTGGAAGGTCACAAAGGTCGTCTGATCTTAGGACACGTCAAAGGTGTTCCAACGGCCGTGCTTCAGGGGCGTATCCACTATTACGAAGGCCATTCGATGGCGACCGTCGCGCATCCCGTGCGCACGGCTGCCCTCCTTGGCTGTGAGATCGTGATGCTCACCAACTCGGCGGGCGGGCTTGATCCGTCGATGAAACCTGGTGACTTCATGGTGATCGACGATCACATCAACTTGATGGGCGACAACCCGCTCAAAGGCCCCAACATCGAAGCCTTCGGGCCTCGTTTCCCCGACATGACAGAAGCCTACGATCGCAAACTTTCGGGCGCGATGGCGGAAATTCTCACCAAGATGGGGGTTAAACACTATCGCGGCGTTTATTGCGGCGTCAGCGGCCCGACCTACGAAACACCAGCCGAAGTACGTTACCTGCAACAGCTGGGTGGCAAGGCTGTCGGCATGTCGACAGTTCCCGAAACAATTGCAGCGAACCATCTCGGCATCCGCGTGTGCGCGCTTTCGTGCATCACCAACCTGGCAGCCGGTCTTTCGCAAAATAAACTTTCGCATGACGAAGTCACCGAAACGGCCCGCGCCGTTGAAAGCAAGTTCGGCCAGTTCCTCGTGCAGTTTATCTCGACACTCGATACGTGATCGAAAACGCAGCCCCTTGTCGGCCATCCCCTGGCTGAAGGTCTAGTCTCATCACCAATCAAACAGCAGACGAATCTTCGTCCAGATTAACCGGAAAAACGGCCGGGCTGGACTAACCGTTTCTGTCTCAAATTCCGACATACCTATATCGGACCCACGGATTGGGTTCGACAGGGCCCTGAGAGAGGGCGCGACAGGAGGTCGCGGATGTCTGGAATCACTCACGCCGTACTAGGTTTAGTCGTCCTGACTGTCCTCACCGGTTGTTTTGAGCAGAACACCACCGAAGTGGCCTCGTTTCCAGAGACGAAACCCGAGTGTGCGGCCACGGCCGTGCCCAACACCTTCGTCGTTCACTGGAAAGATGGACGCGTCTCTGTCGAACGCGGATGGACGCGTGAAGAATTCGAAAAAGAAGTTTTTGAACCCAACAAAGACGACATCGCGTTGGCTGAACAAGATCAGACGATCTATCTATCACCACAGTCGATTGCGCCCGAAGCAATCTCTGACCTCAATGCATCGGCGAGTGGAGAAGATACCTGGGGGCAGAATCTCGTTGGTGCCAGCTTTGCGTGGAGCAGCGGCTATCGCGGACAAGGTGTCATCGTCGCCGTCATTGATTCGGGTGTCGACATTCAGCACCCACAGCTGCAATCGCGCATTCACGTGAATGCCGGAGAAATTCCCGGCAACGGTGTCGATGATGATGAAAATG
>CAKQVW010000199.1 GCA_934277865.1 uncultured Pseudobdellovibrionaceae bacterium
GGGTCGGCCGATACGGCCCAGGGGGATTTTCCCGAGCAGGTCCCGATATTCCTGCGGGTCGCTCCACACGGTTTCGTTGATGCTGGTCTGGATCGCACCCGGGGCGAGGCACAATACGCGCACGCCGTATGGCGCGGCTTCGAGCGCCATCGACTTGGCCATCATCGAAAGTCCATGAACTATTGGATGGGGGCATGGACGGGCGTTTTATTTGGCACGTCGTACACGTTGTTTGAGGTGAATCACCACGGCCACCACGTCCGAAATCGCACGGCACCTGAAATCGCCGAGTTTGTGCTGCCAGGTGAATCGCGCTTCCGGAAAACCGTGGTCTATTATTTCGCCATCCTAGGCGGAATTTGGTGGGGAAGTTTTCTGGCCATGTTCGTCTTGCCGCTTGTGCCGTACAGTTTGGTGCGACGGTTGAATAAGCCAGGATCCTCGATGAACGGTTATAGCCTTTCGTTCCTCTCGTTTTCTCGGGAGCGCTGGAACCGACTGCGTTGGGAGAGTCTTTTGACACTTCTGATGTATGCCGGCGTGATTTGGCTGTTGGAGTTTCAGTTTTCGACGTTACTTGTGGCCTATGGGGCGTTTGCCTTTAGTTGGTCGTCGCTACAATGGGTTTATCATTTGCGTACACCACTTGATCCGATTGAAGGGGCCTACAACCTACGAAGCGTGACGCCGGTTCGGTGGCTGTTTCTGAATTTCAACTACAACCTCACCCATCACCGTCACCCCGAGCTTCACTGGCAGCAGCTTCACGATAAAACGGACCTCAAGGAAACTCAGCCCAGTTGGTATCGGTACCTCATGATCTTTTTGCCCCCAGAGCCGCTGCCTGCGGACTTGAGTGTTCTGGAAAAACGCTACTTCTGAAACGAAGGCGCGCCAAAGCGCCTTACTCGAAGCGGTCGGCTCGGAACGGATGTGGGTCGGTGTAGGGCGTTTTGCCTAGAAACAGGTCTGAAAGGAGCTTTCCTGAACCGGGTGCACTTTGCAGCCCCAGCAGTTGGTGTCCAAGGCAGTAGTGCAGGTTGGAGATCCGCTTCGAAGCACCGATGACCGGCACACCGTCTGGCGTACAAGGACGAAGGCCGCGCCAGAGATCGCGTGGACCGATGCTTTCGGTCTTGCTGTCAAACTTCAAAAAATCGCGAGCACCATCGTAAATCGCGCGCACTCGTGTCGGCGAAATAGAAAAATCCTGGTCGACCAGTTCCAGTGTACCAGCGATGCGCACGCTGCTACCGTGCAAGTGATGGGCTCTTGGTGTCACGGCGATTTTTCGTTCGACGATCATGATCGGATGTCGAGGTTTGTTGTCCTCCATTTGGATGTGCATGGAGTAACCCTTGCCACCCAGAACCGGCAGACTGAGACGCAGTTTTCGCGCAACGTCTTTTGACCACGATCCGGTTGCCAGGATCACGTTTTCAGATTCGATACTGCCTTGTGTGGTGTGGAGCTTTGTCAGGCGACCACCATGGATTTCAAAATCAAACACTTCCGTTTGCTGCGACACTTCGCCACCTAACGACTCGAACTCTTTTATCAAGCCGAGCACGGCCTGGTAGGGTTCGACTTGAGCCTCTTCTGGAAAGTACACGCCGCCGCGGACGATGGGCTGAAGCGCCGGTTCGAATTCGAGAAGGGCGTCGCGTTCGAGATATCGTCCTGGGATTCCGCGGGCCGCCATGAGATTCATTTCAAGCTTGGCGTGGTCCAGACCGGACTTGGTGGCACTCACCATCAGCAGCCCTTTTTTCTCAAACCCGAGATCGTGCCCAGAGGCTTTTCGGCGATCTGCGAGTTCTTGGTACGCGGTCAGCGAGTACTGCGAAATTTCGGTCAGAACTTCGATGGATTTTCGCATCTGGGTTTCGTTCATCGCGAGAAGAAACTGAAACATCCAACGAAATAGAGTGGGATTGAAATCCGGGTGAATATAAAGCGGACTTTTTGGGTCCAAGAGCCAGCCAATGGATTTCCAAAACATGCCAGGCTGCGGAAGCGGCATCGCAAAACACGGCGTGAGCCAGCCTGCATTGGCAAACGAACTTCCTTGGCCGGTCAGGGACTTTTCAAGAAGCAGGACTCGACGGTTTTGTTGGTTCGCAACCAAGGCCTTTTGCAGTTCAAGGGCAACCGCGGCGCCGACAATGCCACCGCCAATGATCACGATATCAGCTTTCTTTGGGTTCATGATGCAAGTCTTCGACGTTCACGCTTGGCAGTCAAACGTCCTGATGGATCAGTTTTGGTTGATCATGTGGTTGGCGACTTTGCGAAAGGCTTCAATCAGCAGCTTTTGCTTTTCGAGAGGAACCTTTTGGACGTCCAGGGCGCGCTCCATGCAAAGCAGCCATTGTTCGCTCTCGGCCGCGCCGATTTTGAATGGGAAGTGGCGCATCCGCAATCGGGGATGCCCGCGCTTTTCGATATAGAGAGGGGGGCCACCTAGCCAGCCCGACAAAAACTCGTAGAGCTTTTCAATCGATTCGGTCAGATCGCTTGGGTGCATGTCGCGAATGGGCTTGGTTTCGGGCAATGTATCCATTTGCCGGTAGAACTCGGTCACCAACGCACGAATTCCCCGGTCGCCGCCGAGGAATTCGTACGCTGTTCCGCTGTAGTCCTGATCACCTTCGGACATTTCGATCCTTAAATTCCTGCTGCCGCCAGTCTTCGCGCGACCTCGCCAATGGGGCTTGTGTAAATCGGCGCCAAAAGTTTGCGGAACGCGGGCTCTTTGGTCCCATCCAGCATGCGAATGAGTTCCCATAGTAGGTCATCGGTCGTGACAATGCCAACGACTTCGTCGCTGTCGGTGATCAGGAGGCACGAGATCTTTTGTTCCAGCATCTGCGTGGCAACCGTGACAATCGGCGTATCGGCGGTTACGTATCGCGGTGGATTGGACATGTAGTCGGCCACCGTTTCGCCGATGGCGAACTTTTCCACCGTGAATCGAACCGCACCGGCTTGATCAAACTCGGTATGGATCGCACGTTGTAGATCTCTATCGGTCAGAATTCCGATAATCCCACCAGTTGGCGCAACAACGGGAAGGTGGCGGATGCGTCGATCGCGCATGAGCTTCCAGGCCGTCATCAAAGACTCATCCTCCTGGATAGTGAAGAGTTTTGCGGTCATAATCTTGCGAGCGACAGGCGTTGAATCTTGGTTGATAGACATGATCTCCCCTTTTCCCGAGCATTCTTCTGAAAGCCTCAAAAGTGACATCTGCAAGTCCGTCGCCATCGAAAATGCGCCGCAAACGTCTCAGATTGGCGAGTTTTGGGGGAGAAATGTCTCAACTGAGACTTAAGATACGGGGCGAACTGTCCCGGGCTCAATGGCCTGCAACTAAGTAGGCGCCTGCCATGGCGAGGCCCGCTCCGAGCAGCTTCCACGGGTTTAATTCGGACTGAACTGCAATCTCTAGCAGCACACTGAACGCAATTTGTGCCGAGACCAAAACGACGAAGGTCTTGGACGGCCCGATCGATTGAATCGCAAACGGCACACCGAGCACCAAAAGAAACCCGCAAAAGCCTGGTACCCAATACAGCCAAAGCGAGGTGTTGCTCTGTTCGAGGGCGTTTTTCCAAGAGACCGAAGGCACGCGCAAAAACTCGGGGAACAGATGTGGTTTAAGGTAGCTGGTCGCAAGCAAGGCCGCGCTGAGAATCATGAAGACCAAGGCGTTGATAAACACGGCTGTCGAAAGGCCGATCGTGCCGCCGATCTTTCGGTTGAGAATGCCCTGGAGCACGACGGCGATACCAAGAATCACGGGAATTGCGTAAATCAATTTAGGTCCCTCTTATTCGAAGAAGTTGCGCGGCGATGCTGATTGCGATCTCCGACGGTGTGTTGTCGCCAAAGTCTTCGCCAATCGGGCAGTGAAGGGCCTCGCAATCGGCTGGCGAGACGCCGAGCTCGAGGAGGCCTGCGCGAAGTTTTTTCGCCTTGATGTCGCTGCCGATGGCGCCAACATACGGAAACTTTCGTCCATTGAATAGCGCGCGAAGAAGTGGAAGGTCTGTCGAGTGTCCCATCGTGGCCACCACCACAAACGTAGTTTCCGGCACCCGTTCTGCTGCGGCCTCGAAGCTCGGAGTCAGATGGGCTTCGAGATGGCGAACGTCCTTGGGAAGCTTTTCCAGCCACTCGGCGCGTGTGTCGTAAACATCGATGTAGCAGTTGAGACGAGCCAGGACTCGCGAAAGTTCTTGAGAGACATGACCGGCTCCAAAGATGGCGATTCGCCAGTTGCGTCTGGTGGATTGAAACTCAAAGAGTAACGACACGGCTCCGCCGCAGCTCATGCCGAGATCCTTTTGCAGGTTCCACGTGCAAGCCTCCGTCGATGATTTGCGTTCGGCGGTGAGAATTTGAATCGACTTTTCGATCGCGGCCTTTTCCAGTTTTCCGCCGCCTACGGTTCCAGAAAAGTACCCAAGCTTAGAGACGATCATGCGAGCGCCCAGCACTTGCGGGGCACTGCCTTGAAAGCTTGTCAGAGTGACGACGACAAACTCTTCAAGTTCAACCCGCGCCCGTTCGTAGTCGGTCAGAAAGTCTTCATAGTTCATATTCGGGAATCTTCATCAGCACTTCTTCCGGAGTCGCTGGGACCCGGAGTTGAATTTTTTCAGAGGGAGTCACGTAGCGGAGCGCATCTTTGACGGCAGCAAACACGCTGGCGCTAAGAAGTAGCGGCGGTTCGCCCACGGCCTTCGAACGCAGGATGGTTCCTTCGTTGAGGTCATTTTCCAAGAACTCGACATGAAACTCTCGTGGAGTGTCTTGAATGTTGGGAATCTTATAAGTGGTCGGACTGTGTGACTGCAGGCGCCCGTCGTTTCCGTAGTGAAGCTTTTCACTGAGCATCCAGCCCGCGCCTTGCACGAAGCCTCCGGTCACTTGGCCAAGATCAATGCCTTGGTGAATGGGGCGCCCGAGATCCATCACCAGATGCGAACTGAGAATCTTCACTTCACCTGTGAAGCGATCAACAGACACTTCGGAAACGGCCGCACCCGTGGTGAAGTACTTAAACGCCTGCCCCTTTGCTTCGGCGCGGTCAAAAGCAAGGCCCGTCGTTTTCACGTGTCCATAATCGGAAATCGAAACACGATTCAGATAGGCAAGATTGACGAGCTCGGCCCAAGGCCTTTTTTGTTCCGAAGGCAGATGCGTGACGACGCCATCTGCAATCTGAATATCCTGAGCGGCTTTCCAGGCCTGCGAGTAGGCCATGTCGTTGCTTGAGCTGTTGTCGGCGGCCTCGGGTCGCCATTCCAGGACTTCAATTTCGTCGGCCGAATGAGGGCTTTCAAAAAGTCTGGCGGCGACTTGCTTCAGGCGGAACAAAATTTTGTCGCAGGCAACCTTGGCCGCCATGCCGTTGATGTCGGAACCACTGGAGGCAGCGGTTGGCGACGTGTTGGCATTTTTCTCGGTTGATGTCGAAGTTACGAACACCAGATCGTCGGGAATTCCTAGCGACCTTGCTGTGGCAATCTGGATTTTGGTGTAAACACCTTGGCCCATGTCCGTGGCACCTGTGGAGACTTGAACCGTGCCGTCGCGATGCACATGCACCAGGGCGTTCCCCTGATTCAGGAACCGGGTCGTAAATGAAATACCAAACTTGCACCCCGTGATCGCCAGACCGTGCACGACCGTCGACTCGTCCTCGCGATTTTTGCTTTCGATTTCTTTTCGTCGTTTCGTGTAGCTCGAATTTTTTAGGGCCTT
>CAKQVW010000200.1 GCA_934277865.1 uncultured Pseudobdellovibrionaceae bacterium
TAACATGACGACGACACTGATCGTTGTGGATGTTCAAGGCATTGTTGAAAATGCTCGTTCTCAAAAGCCAAACGCGAGTGCGCAAGAACTGTTGAAAGCTTTTCTGTTTTACTATGACAACGATGCTTTTTTGACATTCTAGCCAGTTCTATTGCTGATCGACGTCTCCTGAAGCAATTGCCCACAATAAACGTCGAGCCAAATCAAAACGTTCAATTGCAACGTCACTCCCTCGTTATTATTCCGAACGCCTAAATGCAAACGGATTTCAATCGATTTTCTGTCTTCGAAAAGTACCGCAAGGACAACTGCGGTTGGACGCCCCTTCGTTGCATTACCAAGGAAGGCTGGATTCTTGCCGCATGGGTCTGGAAAAAAGAGCGGTACTGTTGCAAAATCGGTTTATTTCTTGTCGAAGACCATCAAATGTACGTAGAGGGCGCGGCACTGAACTGGGCGCTCCGTAGCATTTTTACTCAAGCTCTATATCAAGTGGGAAGTATGGAGATTCGATTCGAGGGGAATTCTGGAGCAAGCGCGACACTCGAAACTGGTTATGAACCGAGAATACCAGAAAAAATTCGGTCGCTTGCGGGTAAGTGTGGGATCAAATTTCGATACTCTTCGAAGATCACTCACGAAGAAGCGCGCGAACTTTATTTTCATGTCACCGGCTTCCCCCACGACTTGATGGCACGTTTCCAGGATCGACAAATTGATCCTATCTGGCCATGCGTCTTAGTACAGCGAGACATTTGGACTGAACAGCAGATTGAATATATTTTCAAATACGCAGATTCGCCAGAGCGAATTTTTCGGGGCGAATTTTCAGCAATTAAGCGACTAGCCTATATTCAAGATAGATTGGTGCTCCGTCAATTAATTCTCGCAGAGCGATTGACGAGCTATTTCGAGCGACTCTGCGGCCACAACGAGCGACCGTTACGATCAAGATGGGAGTCAGCGAGCACCATTAAATACGACTTTGTGAGTGATGTTCAATTCAGAACGCTGAGCGGGAAATGGAAATCAATCGCAGCAGGCAAATCAATTGACTTCTTAATTCTGCCTCGCACGCGAAGTGGATATCTACTGAGCTTTCGCGATGATTGTGCGAGTTGGATAAGTTCAGGTGCCCACGTTTGCGTGACCCGCGATTACGAAACAGCGCATTCCGACCATGGTGAACGGTTGAGGAATGCTATTGTGATGAACTGTTTCGCTGAAGACCTTGACCAAGAGATCGATGGACGTTTAAGGCAGACGGCAACTAACCGTGCTGGGTTGTTAGAACGTCAAATATGATTCAGAAAGTGGCTGCTATTATCGAGATTCCAAATATACTTTGGAATTCTTATCCCGAAGAACGATCGTTTTTTGAGTTAGTTTGTGATTTGGAAGGAGCTGCGCGCCGAATCAACAAGGGCGTAAACGTAAAACTTGAGGAAACGCGGTATTCACAACTTTGTTCCCATATTGAATCAGCCGCAATAGATTTGGTTTGGGCAAAGTCCCGAGACCGAGCGGATTCGGTTCACACGAGACTACAACTAGCAAGCGTGAACATTCTCGAACTCAAAGACCAGGATACCGACGATAACGCCAGTAATTTTGTCAGACTCGCTAGCATGGCTGAGTTTTCGACAATAGTATCGCCCGCCAGAATCTCGGAATTTAGAAACTTGATGGACATGAAACAACAGTTGCGCAGCGTAGAAACGAAGAAAGACAAAAGCACGCCAAGTCCAAAAAGCTTTGTGCTCCATCCGACAGTAAAAGAATTTCTTACTGGCTGCGTGTCGCGAGATAGTGGACTTGTTATTTCAGTGCAGTTGAGGAGTGTTTATGCCAGCTATGATTAGTCAGCCCAATGATTCCCAAAAACCACAATCGCAAAGCATTCTTTCTAGTTTAATCCGAGAGATACTTAGTTCACCTAGCAACAATCAACGGATCAATTTTAGCATTCCGCGTCACACCACGATTGTTCCGGTGTTGCACGAATATGTGTATAGTCAAAAGTATCGCAACCGTGAAATCCCGATTGTGTTTAGAGACGGGTCAATTCCGTGCGGATTCCCAACTGGTGTTCTCTCGATGCCGGAGCATCCGATTCCGGATCACAAGTTGGCTATTAAAATAGGCTTGATCAGTTTTCGACATTTGGACATGGACTTTTTGATTGACCAATATCTACTTACGAATAAACAAATTGGCCAAAACGGAAGCATGGCAAGTTCCGAGAAGCAAGCGTTTGAAGCAGCACGGGAACTTTTAACGGATGCCGCCTTCAAAGATGGAGGTACGGTGGAAATGTATCATACGGGGCTTGAGCCACCGATCGTTGGCTTCTATCGAGCCGTAGTGCAGGTGATCAGAGACCGAATCGCAGAAGGTTTGCCTCGTAACCTTGTCATTAGCCCACGTATTTATGTCTCGAAGTTGGAGAACAAATCTCCATGGACTGCTGAGAGTCCTGGTGCACAAGCTCACTCATATTCCATAACACAATCTTGGATGTAGAGTAAAAACAATGACCATTCGAGCTACGGTTGGTTTTTGCAAAGATTGCCACAAGGAGTTCTCACTCTCCGAAGTGGCTAGGATTGCAGACTTAACAAGAGGTCTTTCTGAGCCAGAAAGATGTTACGATTGTCGAACAAAACGACGCAATGAAATTCGACAAAACGGTGCAATCTTTCGGGAGCCTGAAAAGGAGTTCGATGATTCGAAACGCCTCTGGCGCAGACTTGGTCTTGCGTATGTGGCACGAAAACCGCTTGAGCGTAAGCAGGTCGTAGATAATTCGATGCCTGTTGACTGGACCCACGCACCTGAGCTCCTACGCACTCCCGAGGACAAACGTATTGCGAAGAAGTTTTCTCGACTTGCTCCAGCGGTAGATGCACTCGTTCGCAATCTTGAAGATCCGAACGGCACAAGGTTCTCTGTTCTGGTTGGACCAACTGGAACTGGGAAATCTACTTGGGCACCGTATCGCATTCTTAAATCCAAGATTGGTGAAAATGGGCGGATTTGCGTCACTCAACCACGGTTGGTGACACTGAGAAATAAGAATGATGAAGGAAGTTATGATATTCGTACCGATTCAACTATACCAGGCTATGTAGCACGTGAACTGTTGAGAGCAGCGGGGCTCGGACCAGGCCATGAAATTGGATATCAGTATGGTGGAGTGCGTGATAAAAAGGATCACTACACCAAATTGCAGTACGTAACTGACGGGATTCTTGTCAATTGGATAATGAACGGGGAGATCGCGGGATTCGACGTTGTGTTCATTGACGAAGCTCACGAACAGAGCTCAAACATGGAGCAAATCTTTGCTCTGCTAAAATACTTGATCCCTCGATATCCGCGATTAAGAGTCGTCATAGCAAGTGCTACCGCTGATATTGACAAGTTTCGCAATTTTTTTGGAGACGGAAATCCGGAAAACGTCTTTCTCGCCCAACCTGATGAAACGGACTCGACAACTACTTACGAAATAAGTCATCGCTCGCTTGAGGACTGGACTGGCAAGTTGGGTGCAAAGGAAGGTATAGGCAAACTGAACGCGATAAAAGAGCCGGAACAGATGCTCGCACTTTTGCCTGAAGTGATCCCGCAGCTGGTAGAAGCAATTTGCTCGGATGCAGAATTCACGAACCTCAAGGAACCTAGCGGCGATATAGTTGTATTTGTGCCAACCAACAAATCGGTCGATGCCGTCGTTGCTGAACTTAAGAAGGCAAAGAAAGAGAAACGTCTAAAGCTAAACGTAGTCGCCTGTAGATCGGAATCAAGCGAGAGTGAGTCTAGTGAATTTATCAATTCCGAAATACAAGCGGCGGTCGCAGAGAAACGCAAGTCCCGCACCCGTCCCCAACGAGTTATAGTTGCAACAAACTATGCTGAGACTTCAGTGACTCTAGCAAACCTTCGATATGTCATCGATAGCGGGCTAATAATGCAGCCTCAGTGGGACATTGGCGTTTGTTCTTTTCGATATCCCGTTCTCTGGCACAGCAAAGCCGGTTGCAAGCAACGTGAAGGCAGGGTTGGACGTACGCAAACTGGTGAATACTTTGCGCTATATCCTGCAGGTGTTTTTCTAACCGATGCGTTCCCTGCACATACGTCTCCTGAGTTAACACGTTTGCCACTCGATGACTTCCTCTTATCGGCGAAAACCGTCGGGATCGAAGACTTGAATACCTATCGCTGGATGAGTCGGGATGATTCACCTGAGTTAATGGCAGAATTTGCAAGGTCACTAGAGTCTCTCAAGAAACGGGGGGTCCTCGATGGTGATGGTGATATCACAAACACCGGACTAGGACTCGCCCAACTGAAGCAATCGCGAATAGAATACGCCGAGTGTCTTTCGCTAGCAGATCGGTTTGCGTGTGCATACGAAGTTGCTACCTTTCTTGCGTTCGTGAAACAACGTGGGCGGCTTTTCTCAGACGATGAGTTAGGCCAGACCCGCTTCGTTTTTTGGCGGTCGAAGTGTAGAGATGATTTGGAGTTCTATTTACGGGTTTTCCATAATTGGTGGCAGGTTCCTGATGCTGAACGCTCAGCTTGGGTGATAAAGGAGGGGATGTCGGCAAAGTTTCTTCAGGGTGTATTGGACGCGCGAAACGCATCCTTGGAGTCCCTCAACCGAGCTGATGACAAGAAGGGAGAACGAGAGTTCGATTTACAAAGACTGGCAAAGGTCAGGCTTATATTCGCAAAAAGTTTGAGCGAGTGGACATACGTTAAGGATTCCGACACCGATAGAGCATATCGACCGTATCGCAAGGCATGTCCCTCCGAAGCTAAGCTCTTTATCGATAGAGATTCTGCTTGCGCCGCTGACTCAGGTATTGCCTCATTTGTTTGTATGGACCGAAGTATTAAGAAAAATGGGAGCATCTTCGCTAAGCATATCATTCGTGTTCAACTAAATTGGCTAAAAGATCTGAAACAAACTTCCAATGTACAATTGTCGCTGCTGCTGCAGAAGCAGGCTACAACAGCCTTATCGAAGAGTACTGCTAGGACAGTCGGCACTAAACCAAAAACCAGACGACCAGGGTTGCCTGAACCAAAAGAGCTTTTGGCTAACCTCTTGGTTGTTCGTACGTTTATGTCAGAAGACTCGAAATCGATTGCTGTCACGGAGCAACAGGACAATGGTCGGTTGGTCTTTGTCGAGGATTATCGCAACCACAATCTGCGAATTGGAATGGCTATTCGTGCTATTGTTATTCGAGTTGCAAAAAAGGACAGGAAAGTAGTCGCGAGTCAGTTGCCGCTGATTGAGCGCTACCCCCGAGATCGTGACCGCGTGTTTGAAGGCAAAGTTGTTCGTTTCAGTAGGAACAAAAACTCGAGAGAAATCTATGGCCTCTGGATCGAGCTAGAACCTGGTATCTACGGGGAGCTCAAGCGCGGTGATATGGCGAACTCGGAATTTGAGTTGCTAGCACCGAATTCCGTCGGAGAAAAGGTATGTGTTCACGTTAGGGGAATCGGTGACGATGCGCGATTGTTGTTAACCTCGGCCTCTCTTCAAGCTGAGAGAAAGCGACAGCAAGAAGTAGATCGCCTGGAATCTGTCTCGATTCCGGTCGCTCCTCAAGAGAGGCATCCCAGTCGCGGTAGTTCGACACTTGGTGCCGACACTGTTCCGCGAGGAAGAACTACTGGACACAGTACATCTCAGTCTGCATTTGCG
>CAKQVW010000201.1 GCA_934277865.1 uncultured Pseudobdellovibrionaceae bacterium
CTACCGCATCCTCGATGTCGAACGGCGCCGGATGAAAGATGACTCCGAGGCGGTCACACTCTCGAAGGGCGAGCTTTCGCTTTATTTCGAGCCCGTGAAAATTGGAGCCAAAGAGTTTATCGGGGGCTACACGGCACAGTACCGCAACGCTCAAGGAGAGTTGCGAAGTCCAGCTTCCGCGACGGTCTCGATCCCTTCTGGCTCCGGCGCGATCGTCACAATGGGCGCTTCAATGGGGGGCGCTTCGCCGACAGCCCCCACCAATGGTGTTGTCGTCCTCATCATGCCTCGCTGGTAAGTTTAGCTAGACGTCGAGTAGACGATCGCTTATCCCAATGGCATTCTTGGAACTTCCTTGAAGCAAGCGGGAAAGGATCAAAGACCCATGGCTACAAACGGCATGCAATCGGCTCCTCTAAAATTTTCGAAAATGATCTCCGAGGCCGAGATCGCAAAACGGGTAAAAGAGCTCGGTGCCGAAATCACTGCGCTTTGCCAAAAAGAGTCTGTGATCGCGGTCTGCGTCTTGAAGGGTTCGTTTGTTTTCTATTCGGATCTGGTGCGTGCGATTGAAGCCGACGTGAAGTCTGAATTCCTGGGCACCGCCAGCTACGGAAACGCCATGCAGTCGAGCGGCGAAGTGAAACTCACACTCGATCTCACCACGTCCATCGAAGGCAAAACTGTCTTGCTGGTCGAAGACATCATCGACACAGGCCTCACGATGGAATTCCTCACAAAGACGCTAGCGGCCCGCAAGCCAAAAAAGATTCTGACCTGCTCGCTACTCTTCAAGCCAGACGCACTGAAGGTCGATTTTAAACCGGACTACGTTGGCTTCAAAATCCCAAGCGACTTCGTGATTGGCTACGGTCTCGACTATCAAGGCTTCTACCGTAACCTTCCTTATATCGCGCGCGTCGAATCTTTAAATTAGCGGCGTACCGACCGGCCGTCGGTACGGCATTTAGACGCCGAGGATTTTTAAGACGAAATGGTAGCGATCGGCGGTTCCACCGTCGGCTGGCACTTCTGACATCAAAAACTCGTGCATGCGAATACCGCTGTAGTTGCGATCGACGGACTTCAATTGAAACCGACGGTTCCATTCTTCCGACTGCCGAAGCTCTTTCATGTCGGCATCCGCACGCGGAACATAGATACACTCGAAGCCGTCTAGCTGAATCGGATCTTGTCCATCGAGATCCAGTTCCAACGAGGTGTCCGTGTGGGTGCCAACGAGTATATAGTCACCAGGCCCAGCGACGTCCTTGGGCTTCGCATTTTCGATGGACACATTCAGAGCCTGGCTCGTGATGTCACAAAACTCGCGAAACTTTTCTTCGCGAAGCGCCGGCGGCTGATCCTTGGTAAAACGTAAAATCACAATTCACCTTCTATCTGTTGGAGTAGTTTTCGAAACCAATGATTCATGGCAGGTTGATGAATCAACCCTTGAACGACTTCTTCTCGATCCTGCACGTAAGGCCCCTCGGGATAAGGGGCATCACTCAAGCAGACATGCACCCAATCATGCACGGCCTCGGGATGAAACTGCAGTCCGACGATTTTGCTCGAGAGACGAAATCCCTGCTCACGCGTGATGGGGTTTGAAGCGATGCGAGTCGCGCCACTCGGCAGACGAAACGTGTCTTGGTGCCACTGAAAAGCGACAATTTCACCCTTCCCCACATAGGGGTCTTCGATCCGCACTTTGTGCCATCCGCACTCCCAGTGGTCGTTCTTCACCACCGGAGTCGAGGTCGCGCGTGCGATCAATTGACCGCCCAAGCACAGACCAAGCACGGCCTTGTCTTTCGACATGGCCTTTTCAATCAACTTGGTCTCTTCGAACAACCACGGATACTTTGCATCGTCCATGCAGCCCATCGGGCCTCCCATGACCACGAGAAAGTCGAAGTCCTCGAGGTCCGGAAGAGGATCTCCCTTGTAGAGAGTGCGCACATCTGGCGCGTGACCCCGGTCAAAAGCCCAGTCCACGACGGCATCTGGGCGCGTCGGCTGACTGTGGGACAATATGGCCACTCGTAGGCATCGCATGCATTTACCGTAGTCTCGTTGTGCTGGTTTGACAAACTCGCTGTTGGTCCTCCTCCGGATTCCTTCGCAAGTTCTCTTGTGACTCTGTGCGCGAATTAACTAAACTAAGATCATGCAGAAGTGCGTGCTTCTTTCGAACGACTCGCGCTCAGCCACCCAAATGCGTGGCTGGTTTAAGCTATTCGAAAATCAGCCCTATCTGCAGACCTTCTCCAGCATCTCCGCCTTTGAAACTGCGTACGCCAATCCCATCAAAATGCGCGATTTTCTCATCGGCGACGATGCCCCGGTCGAACCTAATGAGGGCGACGAACTTTCCAAGGCTCAACAGCTAGAAGTTGAAGCAGAACTCACACCCATCCGACTTTTGATTGTCGATCTCGACACCGTCAATTCTCGTCCGCTGGATTGGATCGTCGCGACTCTCGCCAAATTGCGCGAACTCGGTCATATCTCCGATGCCACCGGGTTTAAGACGCTCTTGCTGGGGTACGACGACCCACACATTCGCCCCGAGCGGTTTCGACATGAGTCCGTCGACGACATGGCCCTGAAGCCACTCGACCAGCAACTTCTGCTGCAAAAAGTGGAACTTCTGCTGGCGGACAAACCCGACGTCACTCCAACATTTTTGTTTCGAGCTCGGGCTGAAGACGTCATTGAGATTGGAAAAGACACGATCATCGATGAAATGTCTGACTTCGCAATCTCCATTCGCAACCCAGCGCCACTTGCCGACGGAGTTTTTGCTGTCATTCATTCCAGCACCTTCGGCTCGACGGCCAGCTCCAGCCGAATGCTTGGCCGGTGCTACGCGTCCGTGAAGCATCCCCAGCTTGAGGGCCTCTGGCTGGTACGGTTCACCTTGTTTGGCATCACCAATCAGCAACTTGCCGAAATTCGAAAGTTCATTCGCTCGCGGCAGATGCCAAATAGAAACCGCACCAATCGGCCCGCGCCCGCACGACAAAAAGAAAAGCTGCCTCCAAGGCATCGCGTGGCGGTGATCGATCTTGATCGCGAAATACTTGGGCAGGTTCAAACCTGTGTCGAAGAAAACTTCGATCGAACAGCCGCCGTGTTGTTTCCTTCGTACACCCGATTCCTGTCGGGACTCGCAAAGCTTTCGGGTCAAGGTGGCGGAAATGCTGGCGCGGTGGATGATGAGGAAGCCGATAGCTCGGCCGAGGGCGCGATCCCAGGCGGTCGAATTACCCTTATTATTTCAGAAGGCTCCTACGAATTGTTGGATTTCGAGCCGTCACTTAAACCGAAAGAGCTATACCTCGGACGCCCCGCCGAAGACTGGAAGTCTCGACCGCAAGATTGGTTCTACTCGGTTCCTAAGTCCGACCTTGAAGACTTCAACGAATTCCTCAGCTACACAGAAACTGGTGGCCACGGTGTTACCGGTGTTCGTTTTGTCGACCAGGACGGACTCATGGTTTATGCCGAGGCGAAGGGAAGCCTCGCCCCCAGCAACAGTCCTGACATTCCGGCAACGCTCCGTCTCGAACTCAAGCAAATCGATCGGCCCGCGTGGATGGACCTCAACCGTCTTGTCTCCAAAGGCGCAACACCCGATCAATACCGATTTGATTCTCTCATTATCGATGGCGGTCTTTTGCGCATCGAAGTCGCCGAGTGGTTAGAGGGCCTGCACTCGGCCTTGGTGCGTGCGCGAGTTCTGCTACCCTCCGAGCCACTGCCAAAAATATTTGTTCTCGCCGACGAGGAATCAAAGATTCAGCCAAGTGCATTCTCTCACAAAGGTGTGACCGACTTTCTGTACAAGCCGATCGACCGCAAACTTCTGATCGACAAATTGGCCGTCGCACTTCCCCATCTCACTCGCACCACGCTTCCAGACGCGCCGCCATTTGTTCCCTGCGAACTCACGGCGCAAGTGTGCAAGAACATCAAACTGGAAGAGCTTTCCGAGTTCGGTCTAACGGTGTTGCATCCAACGCCGTTTAAACCGAAGGTTTTCATGAGATTCTTCTCTCCCCTTTTTGGCGATCTCGCCGATGGTGTACTCGCGCGGTGCACGGCTTCTCTCAGCGGCACAGGCGACAACCCGATGTACAAATGTCATTTCGTCTTTTTTGGATGTTCCGACGAACTCCACAAGCGAATCCGAACCTGGATTCGCGAAGACTACGTCCACAAGAAGGAATCCGGATAAACAATATGTCGCTACGGCCTCCGGCCTGCGCTGCTTTCCGCGCAGGGGCGCGGAAAGATTGGAGAGTCGCTACGGCCTCCGGCCTTAGGAGGCTTTTAGGAGGCCGGCGGTCCAACGGCCAATCGAGTTGAGCACGCTTGAGTCGGCGCCTTCGAACGCAACCCCATAGCGTTTTTTCTCCTCACTCCACACGACTTTTCCGCCGACTTGAATTTCTTCGCGGCCATCGGGGCTCTTGATGACCATGGTCACAACGCCGCCGTTTTCCAGCCAAGAATCTGGATCCGCCGACTCTGTCGCCAACTGCAATCCGCCAAGCGAGATCGAGCTCACCTGACCGGTCAGCTCACGCCCTCCGACCGAGAGCTTCACTTGCGAAGAAATCTGGTAGCGTGGGTAGCGTCGGCGAGACTTTCCAGACTTCTGACGAAGACTGTAGGCCACCAAAATCGGTGCCGCCAGCAACAGCAACAATCCAAAGAATGCAACGTTGCGATGGGGCCCACTTGGGCCCGAAGCATCCGCCACCAATGATCGCACAAGCCCGCAGCCGGCCGCCATTTCTTCGTCCGAAGCGGGGCCACGATTCGCCGCCGAGTACGTCGGCTGATCGCCGCTTCCTACTGCGGCCTTCGCAGCAAGCACCGAATTGTAAGCGTTGAGACGCCCTTTGGTGATGGTCTTGTTCTGCAAACTCGGAATCACTTCCGAGCCAGAGAAAATCAACTCTTTCACCTGGTAGGCGGAAAGGTTCGAGTTTTCACGCAACATCAAAGCAGCAAGCCCCGAAACAAACGGCGTCGCCATCGACGTTCCCGATGATCGACCGTATTGCTGATTTGGCAAACTGCTCCAGATGCTGGTTCCTGGTGATCCCATGTGAACAGACGTCGCACCATAGTTCGAATACGAAGCAAAGCTATCGACATCCGTTGTCGCCGCGACCGAAATCACACCAGGAACTGGGTAACTCGCCGGATACGTGGGTGATACGTCGTTGTTCAGAGAACTATTGCCGGCCGCCGCAACAAAAATCGCGCGGCGCGAATAGGCGAAAGCCACGGCATCCAACAGCGACTTCGAATATCCGCCGCCTCCCCAAGAGTTATTCAAGACGCGAGCACCGTTGTTCACGGCATAGTAGATACACTTCACCGCGTCCGATGTGGTTCCGATACCGTTGGCATCGAGAAACTTCAGCGGCATAATACGAATCTTAGCCGGCTGCATGGGATAACGAAGCAAATCTTGAGTTGTACCCAGCACGATCCCAGCAACATGGGTCCCGTGATTGTCGTCGTCCATCGGGTCGTTGTTGCCAGCAACAAAGTTCCAGCCGCGGATGTCATCGACAAAGCCATTGCCATCGTCGTCGATGCCGTTGCCAGCAAT
>CAKQVW010000202.1 GCA_934277865.1 uncultured Pseudobdellovibrionaceae bacterium
AGCTCCGACAGCAGATGATCGAGTTCGTTCAAGGCCTTCTTGGAGTCGATACTCAAGTTTCGGCTGTCGATAATTTTATTTTGGCTCATCGGCCTTCCTCCCACTTTTTGAACCCGCGTTCTTCGGCTTTTTTGAGATTGCTTGAGTCAATTTCGTAGATGTTGATCATGCCGGTGGGGCTGCCGCAAACTTGGATATGCATGAGTCCGTCGCTGCGTTTTTCTCGGTGATGGACAGGGATTCCCGCGAGTTCTCGCTCCATCGATTCGACCGAGCGACCGGTCCGCTTTTCACACTGCCGACTTCCATCTGATTTATAAACCCGAATACGAAGCGGGCCGGACTCTTCGGTTTTCAGCGGAGGCGGGGTCGCCGCCACTGCGCCCGTGTGCCCGTTGGCCCGAACTTGAGTTTGATCAAGCTCGGGAAGTCGGGGTTCGCGACATGGGCGGCTTGAGCAGGCGCTGAGGCCCGCTAAGCTGCCTAAAAAGATGCAGACTGCGATGAGGATTCGATGCGTTTCCATGGGAACCTCTCAGCGACGCGGCGATAAGACAGTTTGAGTGAGTACAGATTTGCACTCGAAGAAATGAACCAGAGTTCGTGACCTTTGTTATCCAAAGTCGGCGTCGAGAGAAGTCCCTCGCCGCTTTGATACTGGGCCACAGTCTTGAAGGATGCGAGATCAACAACTCGAACAGCGCCTTCGGACTCACCGAAAATCAGAAGATTGCGGGAAATCACGGGCTGAGTCGCAATTCCGCTTCTCAAGCGAATGGCACGCAATTCTTTGCCAGTGCTTTCTTCGATTTCAAGCACACGTCCGTCGACGGTCGAAAAATAAAGTCTGTCGGAATAGGCCTGGGTCCCGAGCGTCACCGGCAGATACCCACCAAAATCCGCCTGCCAGAGGATCTCTCCGGAATCGGTATTCAGTGCAACGAGAGAACCGTCGTAGCTGGCGACATAGGCGCGGTTGCCGCGGACTGTGGGGGTAGAATCCACGTCGCGGAATCGATTTCCTCGACCAACTTTTCGTTCCCATTGAAGAACGCCGTCGCGCTTTCGAAGTGAGACAAGGACGCCGTCACTAAACCCCGCCAGCACGTTTTCTCCCACCACCACTGGTTGGGTCGTGGCTCGAACAGAAAGGTTTCCCGTGACTTGCCGATTGTAGGTCCACAGCAATTTTCCCGAGATGGCCTCGAGTCCGTAAACAACATCCGCGCCCGTCTGCGCGATCAAAACACCACGATCCACGGTGGGTTTTGCCAAAAGCTCGGCACGTAATGTTGTCGACCACAGGACCTTGCCTGTCGCGAGTTCGACAGCCCGGACCATCCCGTCGCCACCACCGAAGAATAACGTGGCCTGATCGCCCGCTCCTGCAAGCTCGACCCCGCCCTCGATACCGTTTTCGACATGCAGACGCCAAACCACGTTGCCAGCTTTGCGTCCAAAGACGACAAGCCCATCGATGGCATTGCCTTGAATGACATATTTGTCTGTGAGAATCGGCGACATGCGATTTTGTCGTCGATAGGTCAGGTTTTCTTTCTCTGTCGTCGCTCGTGCGAAAGTCGGTTCAAGAACCAACTCCCGCGTGCCTTGGCGCAAGGAAAGCGTCTTATTGAACGTCTTGTTGATGGACTGTTGCATTGACTGACATCCAGTCAAGACCGACGAGAGGCCGACGGCCCCAAAGAGAATGACCTTTGACAGTCTCATCAGCTTCCCATCTCAAGTGCACGAAGCAGAGCTTTTGCCGTCTGTGCGGTCGACGAGCGTTCGGAATCGGCGCTCGCCTTGCGGTACATTTCGGTGGCCTTTGCTTTGTCGCCCGACTTTTCTAGGCACATTCCGGAGCGAAGTGCGGCCTCGCCGTGGAGGAAAGTTGCGGCTTTGGTTGAAAGGATTTCTTCCCACGCTTTGACGGCCTCTTCACACTTCCCAGCAGCGGCAAGTGTGTTGCCCGCTGCCATGCGAGTGAGTGCGCCGACCAGAGTTGATGTCTTGGTGTCTTTGACCACGGCTTGAAGCGCGTCGCTGGCGCGATCGGCCTGATTGTAGGCGATTCGTGTCTCAGCGGCCATCATCGCCGCTTGTGCACCTGCGGCAGTGCCAGCGTGGCTTTTTGCAAACGCTTCGAGATCATCAATCAGCGAGCCGTAGTCTTTCGCGAGGTCTCCACTTGGCTTGGTGAGACCTTCTTGCTTTTGTCCGGCGAGTTCGGCGAATCGAGCTTGATCAAATTGCTCCTTTTTTTCGGAGTATTGCTTCTCGAGTGTGAAAAACGCCGTCTGTGCTTTCAATTCCCCTCTTGTACGAAGGGAATCAGCCGCCGTCCAGCCGACAAAGCCAAGGACACCAATCAGCACAACTCCTCCGACGATCGCCTTGTGCTTGGCAAGGAACTCAATTGCGCCAAGAGCGGATTCTTGAAGGAAGTCACGGTGAGCGATCGACTGAAGTTCCGCGGTTAAACCATCGGCAGGTGCCGAGTTCTTGCGGGAGTCCGAGCCGCCTGACGGAGTTTTTTGAGAGTGTGATTGCTGAGAATTCGGCGAAGTTTTTTCCATATAAAAAACTTCGAACGGGACCAGAGTTCTGTCAATGCGAAAGAAAGCGTGCTGACGGAATGGACTGGGTGTTCCGTGAGGAGATTGGAACACCCGGTCAAGTCGGTTGCGATTAGCGGTTTTTCATCTCTTTGAGTGTCGAGAATGGACGCAGCGAAACTCCTTGGTGAGTTTGCTTGAGCTTGCCGATCGTGGCGATGCGCTCTTCTGCCATGCGATCTGCAGCCGTGTGGGTGCCGATCCCGTCGCGTTTTGCGATAGCAAAGACCTTCATCAAGTTGTCGTAGACTTGGACCGTCTTATCGAGTGCGCGATCTGGGCTATAGCCTTCGAGTTCGACGAAGACGTTCATCAGACCACCGGCGTTTGTCACGTAGTCGGGAGCATAGAGAATTCCGAGCTCACGAAGCATATCGCCATGACGAGCTTCCGCCAGTTGGTTGTTGGCGCCGCCGCAAACGACCTTGGTTTTCAGCTTCTGTATCGATTGGTCATTGATGATCGCGCCCAATGCACAAGGTGCGAGCACGTCACATTCCGTGAAAATGATCTGATCGGGAGCGACCGTGCGACAGTTGAATCGGTCTGCAACACGCTTCACTTTGTCCATGTCGATATCAGCAACAGTGATTTCAGCGCCTTCGGCGGCCAGATACTCAACCAAATGGAAACCGACGTTGCCAAGGCCCTGAACAGCTACGCGGACACCCTTGAGCGAATCGGCGCCAAGCTTTTCTTTGGCCGACGCTTTGATCCCCATCAATACACCGTGTGCCGTGTACGGGCTCGGGTCTCCCGATCCGCCAAACGCCTTTGGGATCCCCGTCACCCACGAGGTTTCCATGAAGACGTATTCCATTTCATGCACCGTCGTGCCTACGTCTTCTGCCGTGATGTAGCGGCCGTTCAGCGAGTTCACAAAGCGGCCAAACGCGCGGAACAAACCTTCGGTCTTCTGTGTTTTAGGGTCACCAATGATCACAGCCTTGCCGCCGCCCAAGTTGAGGCCAGCTGCCGAGGCTTTGTACGTCATGCCTTTTGAGAGGCGTAGAACGTCCACCAGAGCTTCTTCTTCGTTTCGGTAGTTCCACATGCGAGTTCCACCGAGAGCTGGCCCCAGCGTGGTGTTGTGGATCGCGATGATGGCCTTTAAGCCCACATCTTTGTTGTGACAGAACACGACCTGTTCGTGCTCGCCATGTTGTCCTAGAAGTTCAAAAGTTCCATGCGATCCGCTCATAACCGTCCTCGACTCGAAAAAAGTTTCAGATTGTGGTCGGGAGAGTAGCGATTGCGCAGGAAGCCATCAACTGAAGATCGAGTAAAGACTCTCTTTTGCCTCAATTGACAGCGATTGCGACCAAGGTCGCTGAAAAAGAATGCACGGGGTCAAGCCTCAGCATGGGCGCGAAGTCCTCTAGGGCTGGACATCCGTGGTCAGGGTTTCAAACGGAAGTGTCCCGCCCGTGCCGAGGATCGACAGCGGTCCAGTGGCGTTCCATCGAAAATACAGCGGCGCATTGCTGATCGCTTGACCCGAATTAAGTGAGACCGTGCTGACTTCATTCCCTGGCGTACAAGATGGGTCACTAAACAGCCCTTCTCCGGCCATTGGAACATTGGAAAAGCTAACACTGATGTTCTGTGGCGAGCCTGTCGGAGAAACCTGGCTCATTTGGTTAAGTGCGACAAGGCGAACCGGTACGCACGAGCTATAGTAAGGCGACCCGATGCCCTCCAAGCGAAGACGTGTGGGAGCTGCTGGGTCGGTAGCCGCAGGCGAAGGGCCGGACATGGAGAGTCCTGCTGTATTGTACACCGGTGTGAGAGCGACCGAGTTCGTGACCGCCGAGTAGCGGAAGTACCGCTTTGTCATCGAACTATTGATATCGATGAATGTGCTCGGCGACGCATAGGTCGAGCAATTGGAGTCCGAGTACCAGTCTAGCCCAGCCGTACTATTTAGAGTTATACTCAGCGAAGTAAGCGGTGAATTCGCGACCAGCGCCCCGCCGTCCAGGACCCCTGAGGAAATCGTGTACGGGTAACACTGCCATCGCACGATATTCGTCGCTGCCATGGCCAGAAGGGTGCTTGCAGATGTTGGAGTGACTGGCCGAATGTGGTGCGTGAGTGATGGAAGTGGAGTTCCGCCGGGAGTCACATCCGAAATGGTGAGCTGGTAGTCGGTAGTTTGGCTGAGATCTCCGCGAACAAAGATCACGGTTTCAAATTCGTGGTGGAGACTATAATCCCAACTGGAAGCCCCACCCACGGGCTGCGTGCAGTTTGCATCTTCAAAGAGCAAAGCCATGGCCCCACCAACGTCCACGTTGACGGTCATTGTATTCGAGGACTCTGCCCGAGGCGCAGGTTTTCCAGAGAAGTCCGCCATACGAACTCGGATCGCCGTGCAAGTCTGCCGTGCGACGCGGTGAGGGGTTGCCGCACTGTAAGTCGCGCTTGGCTCGGTGAGACTTGTCGCCAAAATCTGCGTGGCGCTTGGCGTGTAGCCGCTCGAATTGTAGTGCGTGACCGCAAAGTCGTACTAACCGGATTTCGCGGTGGTGTAAGGACAGATCAACGTTTTTAAACGTCCAGCATTTCGGCCCGAGATGATGTTGGCGTTTGTGTTCCAGGTGTAGGTGGACACCGGGGTCCCGCCGGCGGCTCCTGCCGCCACACGTGTGAGTTCGCTGTATCCATATTCAGAAAGCTTGTTGCACGGAGCCGAATCATGCCACTCATCATCAAGATTCTCGTTTGCGCCGAATACGCGATAAAAGATCCCAACGCCGTCGACGCTGTTGCCGACAACACCCGGCAGGTACTCCCAGTCGACCAAGAGTTGCGTCGCTCCCGTTTGGGTCACGTTTAAAAAGGAGGAATAGCTTCCTTGAGTGAACTCTTGGAAAGGGCCCCGCATCGGCAGTGGTGAGTCGCCATAGATCAAACGGTTGGCGTTCAAGCTTAAGATCTGCGTGCCGAAAGTTCCGCCGCCGGCACATAACCCGCCAGAG
>CAKQVW010000203.1 GCA_934277865.1 uncultured Pseudobdellovibrionaceae bacterium
GCGGGGAAGTCACAAAAGTTTTTGTCTTTTGATGATGGGACACGCCGTTTCGGATGAGGCGCGCACGCGCCTTAAAGTGATGGAAGAGACCACCGATGGGTTTGTCATTTCCGAGCGTGATCTGGAGATCCGCGGGCCCGGCGAGTTTTTGGGAACCAGGCAGTCAGGGCTACCGGGTTTTAAACTCGCCAACATCGTGCGTGATGCTCGGATTCTTCAGGAGTCGCGCGACGCCGCGCTGGAGGTTTTCCGGCGAGATTCGCGCCTGAGTGCTGCGGAACATAAGTGGTTACGACTACAGCTATTGGACAAACACGGCCCGGCATCTCTTGCAGGGATCGGTTGAAGTCTTTGAGAATGGCAGCACGAGCGCTGCGTCAAGAAATCTGATTCAAATTTGGCTTTGCTCATGATTTCGTCATGAGCATGACAAACATCCAGTGCATGGCAACTCTTGGCGTTCTTGTTTTTGGTCTTGTCTCGCAGGCTGAAGCCGGAGAGCGTTTGCTCCTCCGTTCTGGCACCGTGGATCTTGCGAACCCGACACAGGCGATCGATCTGCTGAAACTTCCCGACTTTGAATCGGGCGAGCGAATGGAAGCCGGCATCATCGGCGGTCGCCCGGCTTGGGTTGGGACCCGCGAAAAGCGCCCGAAGACGAAAATCGATTCCAAAACCACGCGTCACTTTGTTGTCCAAATGCGCGATGCGATCACCAAAGCCGACCTCATCAATTTTGAATCGCTGAAGATCAAGGTTGTTCGCTATCTTCCAGAGGACGCGGTCGTGATGTCGGGCACCCACCGTCAGGCGATGGTACTTGCGAAGTCCTCCAATCGCATCCATGCGATCACGACCTTCCGTCCGCAGTGGAAACTTTCGCCCGAACTGGGCGCTTCGTCGATTTTCTCGGGCGATCCGGATGTGAAAGCCGTGGTTCGACTTTTCCCGTCGGCGGCTGAGGCGGCCGTTGCAAAAAAAGCCAAAACGGATCTTGAAAAAGCGATTCGTCAGTCAAAAGTGAAAGTGCTTTCGACAGCCAATCGCACGCTGGTGCTCGAGGGCAAACGCTCGAGTGTGGCGGCCCTTGCGCAAGTTGATGCGGTTGAGTGGGTCGAACCGGTGGCGGATATTCAGCTGCCTTGGTTCAACGACGAGGCGCTGCGTCTGCACATGATGGCGGGTACGGGAAATTACTCCGACCTCACGGGCCATGAAAGCGGCACCAAGCTGATGAAGTTCGACGGCGTTTGGTCGCGTGGATTGAAAGGCAAAGGTCAAATCGTGGCGTTTGCTGACACCGGCATGGACACTGGCGACGCTAAAAACATCCATCAAGATTTCCAAGGCCGCGTTCCACAGGGCTTCATTCACGGCCTTTTCTCCAAGAGCTGGGAAGATCCGATGGGTCACGGCACGCACGTGGGTGGTTCCGTGGCAGCCGACGGGGCTGCAAGTGGTGGCAAGGTTCCAGGTGGCGCACCCTTAGCTGACGTGATTCCGCAGTCGATGTGGAGCCCGATGCTCGACAACCTCAGTGTTCCGTCGAAGCTCAAAGATATGTTCGGCAAAGCTCACACGGCGGGTGCGAAAATCCACACCAACTCGTGGGGCGCAGCAGCCGGCTTTGGCGTTTACGACAGCATGGCTCAGCAAGTGGATGAATTCATGCACGCCAATCCGGACTTCTTGATTCTCTTTGCCGCTGGCAACAACGGCGAAGACGCCGACAAGGACGGACGCATCGATGGCTCTTCCATTTCGACTCCGGGCACGGCGAAAAACGCGCTCACGGTTGGGGCGAGCAAAAACCTCGTCGCAAACGGCGGCATTCAGGCCAAGCTCATCGAGCTCAAAATCGGCAAAGACAAATGGGGAGTTGAGCCTCTCGCGAGTTCGCGCCTTTCGGAGAACGAAAAAGGACTGGCGCCTTTTTCTAGCCGAGGTCCGACGCAAGATGGACGTCTGAAACCCGAAGTCGTGGCTCCTGGAACAAATATTCTCTCGGCCCGTTCGCGTCACCCGAAAGCGGATCTGCTCTGGGGTGCTTACAACCAAGACTATGTATGGTCGGGTGGGACTTCGATGTCGACGCCGCTAGTGGCGGGTGCGGCAGCTGTGATTCGCGAGTACTTGGTTACCGATCGCAAACTCAACGAACCATCGGCCGCCTTGGTGAAAGCGACTTTGATGCACACCTCGGAAGATTTGTTCCCAGGTCAGTTTGGTGCGGTGGGTGCCGCGCGTGGGCAAGAGATGCTCACGACTCGTCCGAACCAAGATCAAGGTTACGGGCGAGTGGATGTCGAGAAAGCGACGTCGCTTTCTTCGTCGCTCATCATTGACGAAAAAACCGGTCTTGGCCCTGGAGACACTCACACGTATCCAGTCAATGTCGCCAAGTCGACAAAGCTGGAAGCAACTCTTGTCTACACCGATGCACCCGGCTCAGCCGCGGCAAGCAAAGCGTTGGTCAATGACTTGGATGTGGCGGTGATCAACGCGAAGGGTGAGCGTTTTGAGCTCAATGACCGCGTGAACAACCACGAGCATCTTTCGATTGATCTGGCTCCCGGCACTTATCAGATCGAAGTTCGTGGCGCGAATGTGCCGATGGGTAAGCAAGGCTACGCTCTGATCGTGTCGGCCGACCGATAATTGTCCCTGGTGCGGCACGCGTTCTGTGCCGCTGCTGGGAAATCCAAGTTGAAAACCTTTCATGTGGAAATTGAAGAGCGGGCTGTGCCTGCTCTTTAAGCGTTTTGACGTCACGAGTCATGAACGGATGACTCATGTAATCTTAAACGGTCTGAAATTCTTGCGACCTGGTGCCGTGAATGGGCCACCTTTGTTGATGGATAGTGTCAAGAATGGTAAACATGGCTCTCGTTCGTTGGCGGATCGTGAAAGCAGGATCGGCCTCACATCGTCTCGTGATCTCGGTGTTTCTGGCAGCAGGGGGCTGTGGTCAGGGTGCTGGGTGGAGACCTAGGAATTCTTTGGGTGTGTGAACGGCTTTAGGGGAAAAGCTGCTTAGCGTTAACTTTGGAGGAAGACGTGATGTCAAAACCCTCGGGGAAAGCTTCTCAAGCTCGTGCTGGCGTGAAGACGAAAGTCGCAACCGCCAAACCAGCGGCGAAGCCGGCTACGAAATCGGCTGCAAAGTCGGCCGTGAAGTCTGAGCCAACGAAGGTTGCATCGAAGGCCGTGCCTTTGGCTGCGGCTCCTGTGCCGTTGAAACCTGTCGCGGCGCAACCCGTTGTTCCGGCGGCAAGTCCTCGGTCGACGATCTCGGATGCCGATGCGGCCTTGCTTGCACCGAAAACACCGATGCGCTCGAACCGTGGTTATCGCCCCGGTGCTGTCGAAGCGACGAAAACGCTCGCGGAACTCAGCAACCAGCCGATCGAATTCAAAGTCGGCGACAACGCGGTTTATCCCGGTCACGGTGTTGGCCGTGTGAACGCGATCGAAACCAAAGAGATCGCGGGCACGAAACTGACGTTTTATAGCATTCAGATTCTCGATAGCGGGATGAAGATCATGGTTCCGCAGGCCAATGTGAAAAACGTGGGCCTTCGTCCGATCATCTCGCGTGAAGAGGCGTATTCGGTCATTGGGATCTTGAAAGAGACCAATGTGAAGATCGACAACCAAACTTGGAACCGTCGATATCGCGAGTACATGGAAAAGATAAAAACGGGAGGCGTTCGTGAGATCGCTGAAGTTTTGCGCGATCTTTTCCTTTTGAAAGTCGACAAAGAACTGAGCTTTGGCGAGCGCAAGATGCTCGACACAGCCAGAAGCCTTCTTATCAAGGAACTCATTCTGGCAACAGGACGAGATGAGCTGATGAAAGAGCCTGACGTGAAGGCCATCTTGGACCTCACTGAAAGCTAGTTCTACCGCTACGGCTCCGCCTGCGCTGTGCTTCGCCCTTGGCTCAGCAATTTGCGCAGGCTGATGCGCAGTGCGTGATGCCGCTCAAAGGGTAATATCGTTTGGGGAAAGTGATCTAGGGGAGAGCCCGGTTGTGAAAACAACCGGGTTCGTTTTATTATGGCCTCTTATTGCTTGGGCTTTAAGCCCAGTGTTTCTACCGGAGGCCCCCTTGTCCGCACCAACCAAACCAGTTCGCGTTCGCTTTGCTCCTAGTCCGACGGGTTATCTTCACGTCGGTGGCGCGAGGACGGCACTTTACAACTTCCTCTACGCCAAACGATTTGGCGGACAGTTTATCCTTCGTGTGGAAGACACCGATCTCGAGCGTTCGACGGAAGAGTCGATGCGCATGCAGATCGAGGACTTGAAATGGTTGGGACTCGATTGGGACGAGGGCCCCAATCCGAAAGATTATTCGGATATGGGCCCGTACGGGCCGTACCGTCAGAGCCGCCGAAAAGAGATCTACATGGACTACGCCAATCGACTCTTGGAGTCGGGTCATGCGTACTATGATTTCCGCACCGATGCGGAACTCGACGCCATCAAGGACGCGTTGGTGAAGGCAGGAAAACCGCCGCAGATCGATGCGCCGGCGAATCTTGTTCCGCTGGCGGAGGCTCGCCAGCGAGTCGCGGCTGGCGAACAGGCGGCGATTCGTTTTCGTGTGAGAGAAAAACGTGACTACGTCGTGCAGGATCTCGTGCGTGGTGACGTACGTTTTCCTTCGGACATGGTGGGGGACTTCGTTTGCATTCGGTCAAACGGCATGCCGGTCTACAACTTCTGCTGCGCGATCGACGATGCGCTGATGAAGATCACTCACGTTTTCCGAGCGGAAGAACATCTCTCAAACACACTTCGGCAGATGATGATTTTTGAAGCCTTGGGCTTGGAGTCGCCGCGCTTTGGTCACTTGTCGTTCATTTTGGGGCCAGACAAACAAAAGCTCTCCAAACGTCACGGGGCCACATCCTGCAATGACTTCCGATTGAAAGGGTATTTGCCGGAGGCGCTCAACAACTTCATCTTGCTCTCGGGGTGGTCGTCGCCAGATGGGCGCGAGATTTTGTCGCGCGAAGAGCAAATCAGTCTTTTCACGCATGAGCGTTTTAACTCGGCACCAGCGGTGTTTGATGAAACCAAGCTTTTGTGGATGAACTCGATGTACCTGCGTGCGCTTCCTCACGATGAACTCTGGAAACGCATCGAGCCGTTTTTGAAAGAGGCCGGGCTTTCGATTCCACAAGCGGCCAATGCCGAGTGGAGAGATCAAGCGCTGTCGGTGTTTAAGACCTCGATGCAGACCTTGGCGGATGCGCCAAAGCTCTTTGAGGCTTTGGATGATTCGAAGTTTGCGGTGAAGGCAGAGGCGGCCGAAGTGAAAGGCTGGCCAGAGTCGCAAAAAGTTTGGGCTGCGTGGAAGGCCGAACTGTCCAAGCACGCGTCGGACAAGATCTCGGAAGCGGAATTTGCGGCGATGCAAGACCGCGTGAAAGAGCAGGCGGGCGTGAAGGGGAAACATCTCTTCATGCCGATTCGCGTGGCCGTGATCGGACAACCGCATGGGACAGAACTGAAAATCCTGGTTCCACTTCTTGATAAGTCGTCGCTCATCAAGCGCGTCGACATGTGTTTATAAGGGGAC
>CAKQVW010000204.1 GCA_934277865.1 uncultured Pseudobdellovibrionaceae bacterium
TGGGCCACGCAGGTGCGATTATCACAGGCGGAAAAGAAACGGCCGAAGCGAAGTTTGAAGCTCTGCGCGCAGCAGGTTGCTCGATCGCCAAGAGCCCCGCGGACCTCGGTTCGACGCTCAAAGCAAGCCTCTAAGCTCGAAGTTTCTCATGGCCGCATACGGCGGCCTTCCAACAGGGGAGTTCCTAGCGGACTCCCCTTTTTTTTGATTCTGCGCCCCCCTGGACGACGGATCTGCAATGCGCTTGCATTGTTCACGAATTCTTATAATGCTCCGCTCGTGAGATTTTGGGGTACCAAGGAAATTAAAGACCACGTGCAACGCCTTCTTGAAGAGCGAGGCGACACACTTCGTTCGGCGAAGGCTCTCGACTTTCCAGCAGGCAACGGCGTGACCTCGGAGGTTCTGAGCAAACTTGGAGCCCAGGTTCAAGCGGTGGATCTTTTTCCAGAGTTTTTTCGGAGTCGCGCGGCACCTGTCCGCCGAGGTGATCTGAGCGAAGACTTCCCGCTTCCAGATTCAGAATTTGATTTGGCGATCTGCCAAGAGGGAATCGAGCACGTCGGAAATCAAGATCACGTGTTTCGCGAGTTTTCTCGGGTGCTGAAGCCCGGCGGCACGTTGATCATTACGACTCCCAACTATTCAAATATCAAGAGCAAGCTCAGTTACCTTCTCTGCGAGTCGGAGGCGTTTGGGCGAATCATGCCTCCAAACGAGTTCGAATCGGTTTGGCTTCCAGAGGCCAAGCCGGACTCGGGCTCAAAGGGAGAAGCGGCTCCTTCACGAGTGTATTTCGGCCATTGCTTCTTGACGGGGTCCTTTCGGCTGCGATTGTTTGCCCGCTTGGCCGGACTCGAACTCGTCGGCGTGCGCGAGTCTCGAGTCAACACGACTTCACTGCTGTATTTCCCGTTTTTTTACCCTTTTATCTGCCTTTCCGCTTGGAAAACAAAACGGCGATTTCTGCGTAAAACCGGCCAAAAACAGCTGGCGGACGACCTCTTTCATTGGATGCTAAGTCCCCGACTCTTGTTGGAAAATCACCTCATTCTCGAATTCAAAAAACGCCAAGCGGAAGGCGTACGAAGCGCAGCGAGCCTCGCCAGCCGTGGCGACAATGTCAGCCTCGAGTCATTTCAAACCTAAGACCGCCATATGCGTGCAATTCGGCTTTGATTCCACACGGTTTTGAGGCTAGAAAAACCCGAAAAATCTAAGGATTTGGTAGGAGTAGAAACATGGCAAAAGAGACAACTTTTTCGATCATTAAACCGAACGCCGTCAAAAAAGGTGTCATCGGCGACATCATCGCTCAGTTCGAGAAAGAAGGCCTGACGATCGCAGCAGCGAAACTCACGGTTCTCTCGCGCAAAAAATGCGAAGAGTTCTATGCCGAACACAAAGAGCGCCCCTTCTTTGGAGAGCTCGTCGACTTCATGACATCAGGTCCCGTTATGTTGATGGCACTGCACGGTGAAAATGCCGTTCTGAAAAACCGCGAAATCATGGGCGCAACAGACCCGAAGAAAGCGGAAGCCGGAACAATTCGCGCAAAACACGGGGACTCGGTTGGAGAAAACGCGGTTCACGGTTCGGATTCGGCAGCTAGTGCCGCACGCGAATTGGCGCTTTTCTTCGAAAAGACAGAGATCGTTAACGAAAAGTGATCCAGTCACCTGCCGGGAAATCGGTAACCACTGAGATCTTTCGCCTCGCAAGAGGTGGTCGGGCCGTCGGTCGTCACGCTGACGGCCGCGTTCTTTTTGTGGCCGGCGCAGTTCCGGGCGATATCGTGGAGGCGGAAGTCACGCTCGAGAGCGAACGCTTTCTCGAAGCGCGGGTAACGAAGGTCCTTACTGCTTCGCCTCACCGAGTTGCTCCACCCTGTCCACATTTTGAATCATGTGGCGGTTGTCCCTGGCAGAATGTCTCCTACGCCGAACAGGTTGCGCAGAAACAAGCGATCCTGAAAGACACGCTGATCCGCGGACGCGCGATTTCCAAGGACGAAGCTGAACTCTTTCAAGAGTTTCATGCCAGTCCGAAAGAGTTTCGCTATCGCTCGCGTGTGACCTTACAAAAACGAACCAACGGGCAAGGCACAGAAATCGGCTTCAATCGACGCGAGTCGAATGACTTTGTTGCAATTGACGACTGCTTGCTCGCCCGCGAAGAACTGATTCCTTTCGCTCGCGATGTCGCGACGTCTTCCGGATCAAGAGTTCGCGATCGATTTCAAGTCGCACTCGACGAACACGGCAAACTCGCTGTCGGCGGCGCCTTCACTCAAGTGAACTTCGAACAGAATCAAAAAATGCAGAGTCTGGTAGCGGACCTTGTGGTCTCCCATATCCACAATCGGTCCGAAATCGTGCACTGGCACTTTCTTGATCTCTATTGCGGGAACGGCAATCTCACTTTTCCGACGATTGAAAAGGTCCGAGAGACAATGCCCGACAAAGTCATCGAGGCCACCGGTGTTGAACAAACCGAAGAAAGTATCTTGGACGCGAGAAAAAATCCGCGTGCGCAGCAATGCCGCTTCTATGCAGAAGATGTCGAAGATTGGCTGACACGACAAAAGTCAGGCCCTAGCGGTCAGGTCACCAAAAAAGGGCTGCCGTTGGACGAGATTGTTCTGTTGGACCCACCTCGAGTCGGCTGCACAAAAGGTGTCATGATGAAAATCGCCCGACGAAAGCCAAGTCTGGTGATCTATGTCAGCTGTGACCCAGCGACCCAGGCGCGCGACCTTGCACGCCTTCGTGAGACCTTCACCCAGATGAAGGCGCGATACGACGTCGAGACGATTACTGGGCTAGATCTCTTCCCACAGACAGATCACATCGAGTCCATCGTGACGTTCCGAAGAAAAGCCAATTGATTTTGCGCGGTTCGGCTATTCCTGCTAGCGTAATCTCATGCTACGGATGCTGTTTATCGGAGGCCTTTTAGCCTCCACGCTTCAGGTGGGATGCGCCGGGAAAGATCTCGTGAAGAATCGAGAGATTGCCGCTTTGCATCTTCAGAATGGCACCGTTTTTTTCACCAACAAGCGCTACCCCTCAGCGCTGAATGAATTTCTCCAGGCAGAGCGATTGGACCCCTCGAATCCTGTCACGCAGAACAACCTGGCGATGACATACTTTGTTCGTGATCGAATTGATCTCGCGCTGAAGCACATCAACCGAGCACTCGAGCTGAACAGCAGCTATTCGGAAGCGCGAAACAATCGATCCCGTATTTTGATCGAGCGCGGCCTCTACGACCAAGCAATCGCCGATGCCAATAAGGTTGTGCAAGACCTCACCTACCAAACACCCATTCGTGCGTGGAACAATATCGCGCTGGCAGAGTTCCGATCTGGCAAGTTTGCCAACGCAAAAAAGACGTCCACTGAAGCACTGAAGTTAGATCGAACGAACTGCGCCGCACAGACGACTCTTGGACGCGCCCATCTCGAACTCGGCGAGCTGAAGGAAGCTGCAGAAACTCTAGATAGGGCCACGATCACTTGTCGACTTGAGGGAGAAGATGAAGCGGCTTATTTTGCCGGCTTTGCTAACTACAAGCTCGGACGATCTGCTGCCGCCATATCAAGACTCGAACACGTTTTGAAAGATTACCCCGACGGGCGCTACGCGAAAAAGGCCCAATCACTCCTCGAGATCATGAGATAGCAAAATGAAGATTACCGGACAGATCTTAAAGGAAAATCGCGAACGACGTGGCGTCACTCTCAACGAAGTTTCGCTTTCGACGAAGATCACGATCAAAACCTTGAATGCAATCGAGGACGGCAATCCGATGAATTTGCCGCCCAAGACCTTTCTCCGCGGGTTTGTTCGGTCATACGCTATTTTTCTTGGCCTAGATCCGGAAGAAATCCTCAAGACCTTCCAAGAGGAAATGGGGTCCACCGTTCTGCGGCCAGCGGGAGTAAAAGACGCCGCCGAAGAAAGTGCCGAGACAAATTCGAATCTGGCCGAGATGAATTCCGCAGCGACTGAAGCCGTTTCGACTCCGCCAAAATCCTCTGCGACAGTGCCGAACAACGCGACCATTGCACCCGTGTCGGATGCCGAGAAGCGAAAACGTGCGATGGATGCCGAAAGCCTGCTTCGCAACGAACCCACGATGCTTTCACGAGCAATGATTGTCGGCGGCATCATTGCGCTAATTGCCATCATCGTGTTCTTGATGGAAAAAATGGAGAGCTATGAGGCCGAGCGTGTGACTGGGCCGGCGGACCCAAGTTCCGTTGAAACTGCGGCTCCTGGCAGCGAGCCCGAAATCCTCGCACAAAAGAACCAAGTGACAGAGACGACAGATAGCGGTGACAGTTCGCCGACAACTGCCGAGTCAGCAGTTGTCACAAGCTCACCGACGCCCACAGCGACACCCGCACCGACACCGACGCCTGCGCCAACTCCCACACCAACCCCGGCCGCGACTCCTAAAGCGACACCGACAGCGACGCCGTTGCCTTCTCCGACCGCAACGCCGACGCCCAAACCGTCGCCGTCGCCGTCGCCAACGCCTGCGGCAACACCGAATGCTGCGGTGACTGGACGGAACAATGAGATCCTCATCGAAGCCTTAGACAACGTCGACATCGAAGCCGTGATCGACGGCGAGACCGCAAGACCTCTGAAGCTCAAAGCCGAGCAGGTTCAAACCATCAAAGCCAAACGCCGTGTGACGCTTCGACTCTCCAACGGCGGTGCCGTGAATATTGTCGTAAACGGAATCGATCGCGGCGTACCTGGCGATCTTGGCAAGCCGCTGAAAGTTGATCTGCCTTGAACTGGAGGCAGATCTGGCTGATCGCACTTGTCGTCAAACTTGTATTGGCAGGTGTGATTCCGCTATCAAACGATGAGGCCTATTACTGGATCTGGGGGCAAGTTCCCCAGCTTTCCTACTACGATCACCCACCTTTCATCGCATGGCTCTTCTCTTTAGCAAGTCCACTTGAATTCATTCGCGAGATTTTTCCCGCTCTCAGCGGAATCGTACGCTGGCCCGCGGTCGTCATGGGACATGCCACGCTTCTTGTTCTGTTAAAGATTGTTGGCCCAAGCATCAGTGAGCGCCAAAAGTCGCTCGTGCTGGGAGTCCTCTTGCTTTCACCGTTTTTCGGAGTTGGCTCTCTGATCGCAACGCCAGATATTCCGTTCGTCTTTTTCTGGTGTGTGAGCTTGCTCGCATTTAAAAACCTTCTCCAATCGCCTTCGGTGCGAAACTCGCTGACTTTGGGCGCAGCACTTGGCCTTGGATTTTGTGCGAAGTATCTGATCGTTGTATTTGTCCCAATCGGTATTTTGTATGTTTTGACTCAACGGCGCTGGGATGTCCTCAGGCCCACCAATCTTCTCGCGACAATTGGAGCTGGCTTGGCCTTTTGCGCGCCGGTGCTTTTATGGAATGCGCAAAACGACTGGGTCTCGTTTCGATTTCAGCTTGGACACGGGCTTGATGTCGAAGCCATCACTTGGGATCGAAAACTCCAGCAGCTCTTGGATTATCTTGGCGGCCAACTGGGCCTTCTCGGACCACTTTTGTTTGTTGCGGGATTCGGAGC
>CAKQVW010000205.1 GCA_934277865.1 uncultured Pseudobdellovibrionaceae bacterium
CGGTAGTGTAGCTTCTTGGCCAGCAGGGGAAGGTGGCGATTGATGAAGAGTCGATCTTGCCCAATTGAGTTTCCGCACAAAACGGCCGGCTCGCCCTGAAAGTGGCGATCCACTAGCTGCATCAGCTCGAGTTCGACAACGGCCGGAGCCTTGCCGCCTGGTACGGCGGCCGTGAGGCCTGAGGCGCCGTGATGCTCTTGATTCCATTGATCCATGCGATCTAAGAACTCTTGAGGTTGTTGGATGACGGCGTGGTAGGTTTCAAGCTCTTGAAACGAGTGGTCGCAGATGATCGCCGCGACCTCGATGGGGACTTCTTTTTCCACATCAAGACCAGTCATTTCCATGTCGAGCCATAACATCTTCGTCATCCGTATCCTTTGCTTCTGTGTCAGGCGTCAGTCGTCCAAATGTACGACAAACGAGCCTTCGTTCTCGCTGGAGTAGGGAAAGCCGCCACGCTTGAGCCAATCCAGGGCCGCTTTACGTACGACCCCTGTGCCGCGTCCCGTGATGATACGGGCCTTGTGCGCGCCCTTCTTCTGACAATTCACCAGAAAGCGGTCCACAGCGTCCACAACGTCCGCGACGACATAGCCATGCAGGTCCAGCGTCGGCATCTGGACTTTCTTCTGGTCCGACTTACCCATAACCAAGATTTTACCGGGCCAGGGCCTCGAAATTCAATCGGAAGTTCCGATAAAGAGATGTGGAATCACAGGGAAAATCACCAGTTGTTAAGAGGTTTAAAGGCCGCTTAGCGAAGTCGCTTCGAGGTATCGCCTCCGTGCTGACTTTGCTGCCAACGTTTTTGATCGTCGAGGATCTTGCACTTGCGCAGACGCCGGCCCCGACGGTGGCGTCAGTGGCATCGAAGTCGATGCAGTTTGATGATTTGGTGATTCAGCTTGAGGATGATGAAGCCACTTCCGCGCGCAAAGCGTCTTTGTTGCGTGCACTTGGCGAAAAAGAAATCGGCAGATTTATCAAAGAGACGGCCGCTTGGATTCCGGCTGCCTCGGGCTTTGAACTCGGGCGCTGGGTGCGTTCGATTGAGATCGTCAGTCGCAACAAACAATTTCGCTCGGATGATGCCAGGGCCGTACTGGCCATTTTGGCAAAGCAGCAAAAAGGCTTCGGGCTTGACGGCAAGATGCGTGCACTTCGTCTGCGCTTGACGGCGCGAGCCGGTGGACTGTCTTCCGACGTCATCAAAAAGGAATTTCAGTCCCTGCAAGACACGAAGCTGCCATCGGCCGAACGCCTGGTTGCAATTGGGGCATTGACGGACGCCATGCAAGAGGCCGGAGTACAGCCGTCAGTACAAGAGCTTGAAAAGCTGTTGGCGAGTGAGGTTTACGAGATTCGAATGCACGCCGTTGACTGGTTTAGAATTCTGGAGTTTGGAGAAAAAGATCGCCGCCAGTTTCTGAAAGTGGCTATTAAGTCCAATCCCTATCAAGTTCGTGAGCGCGTCTATCGTTACCTGGAAGGTCTCGACGACAAAGCCTTTTACGCCATTTATAGCGACGTCGCTGGTGCAAAAAACGGAATCTCCTGCGTGATGGATCGTAGCGAAGTGACGCGAAAACTTTGTGACGAAGCCGCAGCACGAGCAGGAAAGAAGCCGGAGACACCTTGATGATGAGTCGGCGATCTCGACTGTTTTTGGCCAGTCTCTTGATTTGCGTCCTATCGACGATGGCGGTGCCGGCGCAGGTCGACGCACAGGCGCGGGTGCGCACAGCGCCTGTGCCCAAAGCGGTTCCAGTTCCTCCGAAAAAAAGCAACGAGCAGTTGGAGAAGGAAATTGTCGAGCGGCACATTCGTTTGATCGAAGATGTTGACGTGGTGCTGGACTATATTCCCTACGACCAAGCTGAAGCGAAGTGCGTGGGGTGTCACGTGGCGTACGCTGGCACTCCAATTGTCCCCACGGGAACCGAGCACGCCAAATGTCTCAAGTCCTGGGAGGCATTTTATTCGAAGCCGGAAATCGACGTGCGTGTGGTTTTTGGCTATGGCGACGAGAGTCGCGAGTCGGTCGTGGATGATCCGCTGACGAGCCAGATTCTCATCGATCAATTGACCAAGCCCTGCGCGTCAAATGTCGCGGCATGTGGATTCAAACGCTCGATCGATGATGCCGAATTGTTTGAGAAGGTCGTCAAGGGGCCGTCTGGAACTTCCCACACGGTGAAATTACGTTTGGTGACAAGTGCCTACAGCTCGAGTGATGTCATCAATCGCGCCTTTCTGTCTGATCAAGAACGGAAATCGGCGCATGCCAAACAAACCTTCTTAAAAGGCATCGAACAAGCCGATGCGCTGTTTTACGTCGGTCACGCGCGCGACGGTGGAGGACCCGATTTTTCACCCGCCAAACGCAATGCCGACGGCACGATCAACTATCCGTACTACCACCGAAACAAGCCCGGGCTTGAAGAGCTGACGGCTGCCATGTCGCTAGCAAAAAAATCGCCGAAAATCATGGGGCTGCTGGCGTGCAACTCCGACCGCTGGCGAAAACGGTTTAGTGGATTGGCTCCCAAATCGGGCTTGATTTTAAGTTCGACGGAAAAAATCGCGTCAGAAGTTGTCTTGGCACAAGTGTACGGCGCGCTTGATGCGATCCTCTGGAAGCGCTGCGAGAATTCGTTCAACGAATCCTTAAACCCTGTGCCCAAGCAGGAGTACGCAGGAAGCAAGATCCAAAAAATCACCTTGAGCAATTTCTTTGATCAAGCGCGGTAGCCCGCAAAATAGGCAGCTTTCCACGACTGCTTGACAGGCTCTTCACAATCCGATGCGATTCACTCCAACGAACCTTTCACGGATAAGGAGTGAGTTCGATGAAATCAGTGAACACAGTTTCTAAAATGGCAGCAGCCGCAGCAGCATTGCTCGCGGTGGTTTCTTCAAACGAAGCAATGGCTTCTAAAGCGCGAGTAAACTCGCTTCAGGGTGCAATCGGTCTTGTTGATACACAGACGGTTTTCACTCAGCCAGCGTACATCCACAAGCTTGGTCAGTACGTGACTTATGAATTCGGTCCAACTGGAACCGCAGCTGCGAAAGCAGAAGGTGGTTTCATGATCACTCGCGATTCCGCGAAGTGGGGCGCTTATCTCGGTCACATGAGCGAAAATCAACGTTCGCTCCGCACAGCTGGTACTTTCTTGCAGCAAGAAAACCCAGTTGATCTTTTCTACGGTTCCGGCGACTGGGGCGTTTCGCTCTCGCTTTCGAACTCGGAAAACGGTCCTGCTGATACAAAACAAACAACTGTCATCGGTCGTTTCGGTATGGTTCAAGAGAATCAAGAATTCTACGTGAACTTGGAAGCAATCGGTTCGGCAGAAAAACCAGGCAGCAAATTCGAAGGCGGTCCAGCAATCGGCGCGGGCTACCTGATGCGTAACGGTGAGCTCTCGTACTCAGCTGACATCGGTTACGGTATGTCGAAAGTTGAAGCTGGTGGCGTGAACACAGAGCGCAAAGATCTTTCGATCTCGCTTGCTGTTAACCACCGCCCAGTCGCGGAAATCTACTATGGTGCAGCACTTGCTTTCGGCAACGCTGACATTGCTGGCAAGAAAATCGACTCTCTTGCGCTCCCAGTTTTCGTCGGAATCGAGAAAGATATGTTCTCGTGGATGACTGTTCGTGGATCGATCCAACAGGGCTTCTTGCTGGGTTCGACAAAAGACGAAACTCAAGCAGCTCCGAACGACAAGGCACGTAAAAACGCAAACGACACACGCGTTGCTGCGGGTCTCGGTTTCAAACACGGTGGCTTCACTCTTGACGGAACTCTCGCTGCTGCGACTAACGGTAACGTCAACGGAACAAGCTTCCTGACTTCGGCTGCTTTGACATACGTGTTCTAGAAAGGACATCGGATGAAACTTCAAAAGCGACTAGTAATGATCGCTTCCGCACTGGCACTTTCGACAGTGTCGTGCGGTGGCGGAGATGATGCGCTGGATGCGGCAGGCGGCGAAATTTCGGCAGCGGCGATCCCGCTTCTGATCGCAAGCCAAGGTTTCACGGCGTTTAAGGCTGGTCTTGTTCCTCAGCGGACAGGTGCGATCACGCCCCCAGGTTTGGGTGCAGTTATTCCATTTGTTGGCAATGCAGGACTGGCAGCAGACCCGTACATCGCGTGTACCTCAACTGAGGGCTCAGACACGGACGGCTCCGACGGTGACGGCATTCCATTGAACTTCGTTGTTCGCTTCAACTGCGACGGCGTGTCTGATGGGGCGGCGTTACTTACATTCGTTGGATCGTACACGGCAACCGACAAGGACGACACTCTTTACGGTCTAACCGGTGGATACAAATTTGAGTATGATATCCAACAAAGAGGTGAGCACTTTACCGATGGCCGTCAATACGAATCGTCTTGGTCTGGACTCTGGGAAGCGACAACGACTGCTTCCACGGTCACATTGGATCACGATTTCAATGTGAAAGTGGGAGAAGATCTTCAGGATGCTTCGAAAGCTTCGAGCATCGCGTTCCGTAGCAAGTTCAAAACTGTGTATACGCCAACAGACATCGCGTTACCGTTTGCTGCAGGAATGGTTGAGCTTTCCGGTTTCTACCGTGTGTCGGGCACCCTTTCGGACCAGACGATGAGCGAAAGCGTCAGCGTGGCGTTTGAGCTGTCGTCGGATGGTTTGGAGTACGGTGCCTGTGGCTTGAAAGGTGGCTTGAAAGAAGGCTCTTTCACCTTCACAGACGGTTCTGGAAACAAGATGGTCTACTCTTACGCGAACTGCGTGGAAACTCGCGAGTTCAACGGCCAAGCTATCTAAACCTCACCAGGCGTGAGGCTCTGAGATAGATCGTAAGATGAAACGCCTACGTGGAAACACGTGGGCGTTTTTTTATCGCAAAATCTGCTTTCGAATTCCAAGAGACAGGCTTTTTCCGAGTGGCGTGTTCAAGGGTGCGCCGATCAGACTTTGATCCGCATAGGCAAGTTGAATGACCAGTGGGTCATCCGAGTTCGAAGGATCAAAAAGTCCGAGTACCGACAAACCAATCGAGGGTGTGGTGACTTGCAGCGACTGAATGGTCTCAAGAACTTGGTTTTGTTCCAGGTGAAAACTGTTCTGGTACGTGTGGCTGACACCAGTGTTCAAGGAAAGTCCACGGACCCAATTTGTGAGATCAAAGCTCAGGCTGGCGTTTAGGGTGTAGCCCCAGCTTGGTAGGATAGCGAAACGTGGGAGTCCGTGATGAATTTCGCCTGAGGCAATTGCGGTCCAGTTTGCGATTCGTTTGTTGAAGATCGTACCGATGCCAAGTGTGGCGTAGCCCTTGCCGCTAGCATCAAGAAACCCAGCCGACTCGGACTGATAGACAGATCGTCCTGTCGGCAGAGTGGTATTGAGGTATACCGTTCCTCGCGGGCGGATGGGGTGGTAGTCCCAATCCGGAAGCGCTTCGTAAGCAAGAAGCAGATTCAAATCTCCAAGATGTGTATCCGCATCGCCAAAGCGAGCTTTTCTGCTGAGACTTGGTGAGAATCCCATCTGCAGGCGGTCTGAGACCAAGGTGGTGAAG
>CAKQVW010000206.1 GCA_934277865.1 uncultured Pseudobdellovibrionaceae bacterium
GAGTTTCGAAGGCGACAGTGGACCGTACGTCCAATACATGCATGTCCGCTGTCAGAGCCTCCTTCGCAAATACGCTGAGAAAACAGGTGGACAGGCGCCAAAATTAAATCCGACTCGCGTCATGAATGAAAAAGATGAACGGGAATTGGTGCGGCTCTTGTTCTCTTACGATGAGATCTTGGAGGCTTCGTTCCGCGGCTTCCGGCCAAATATTCTTGCTCAGTACCTATTGGAAGTTTGTGGTGTGTTTTCCCGTTTTTATCACAACAACCGAATTCTCGGTGAGGCCGAGGAAGTCGAAGCCTCCCGGATGGCGCTGGTGGCGGCGACCCAAGCTGTCTTGCAAGAAGGTCTGGCGAAGCTTTCGATTCGCGCGCCTGATGTCATGTAGCTAGAAGTAAGAGAAATCGCCCTGCTGAAGGCCGGCCTTTGGGCGGGGGATGTCTTATGATGAGACGGACCTCGGCTATTCTTAAAAAAAGTTGGAAGAACGTCCGATAAATCCATGAGATGGCACGACTTTCTCCAGCACTCTTTTCATCAACTATCTTGATCATCTGTTTGATGATTCTCGGCCTTCGTGAATCGGTGTTGAAAGATCACACGGAGACGGAAGTGTTGCGGGAGCGGTTGGCGCTCGCGGAAAAACGGCTTGCGGAATCACACTTCCGGGAGCGGCTGACGCTTGAGGACAATCAAGAAACGCGCGAGGTGATTGCGCAGAATCTTCCGAGCCTGCTTAAGGGGCTTCCCGAAAATTCGAAAACGTACCAGATGCGCACCATTGCGAGTGTCGTCAATTCCTCCTCGAAAACATTGAAAATCGAACGAGCCTCAAGTCTTTTGGAACGGGCCAAAGAGGAATTCCGGGCGCACAACTTTCGAGAGTCGAATTCACGCCTGGAGAGCTTGCTGAAATCATTTCCGGACTCGATTCACGGTCCAGAGGCGCGATTCCTTTTGGTGGAGGGCTATTTTCAGTCCAACGACTACGAAGCTTGTATCGAGGTGGTCGAGCAGATGATACGGCTTTATCCCGAGAGTGAATTGACAGGATTTTCTCTTCTGAGGCTCGCCAAAATTTATGAGCGACGTGACCGGATTGAAGACGCCGCAGAAATCTATCGCTCGATCAGCCAGAACTTCACGCAAGCTGAACTCAAGCGTCAGGCGGAACTGTCGCTTCGGGCAGTGGACATATGACTTTTCGGGTTTTTATTTCGGCTTTGGGGCTTGTCTTATTTGGCGCTCACGGGGCGTTTGCGGCCGAGCGCGTTCAGCTGCTTGAAATTTCCTACGGGACGGAAAATCGGAAATACACATCGGATCTGCTTGAGGAGCCCAAAGGCTGCTTGGCCTTCGAAGTGGAAAACTCAAAGCCATGCTCCTTTCGTGTCGGGCATGGGCGAAAGCTTGTGCTGAAGGCCGAAGGTCGGATTCTCACTATTGGGGACAATACCATCGTCATCCGCGAGGCCGCTGACCGTTATCGATTGGTAGAGGGATTTCTGCGCGTGGAGGCAGACGCATCCAGCGAAACGCCGCGGACGACGAAAACAGTACTTTTGGTTTCTAGTGCTTCCAACTGGAGACAGGCGGCGCGAGTTCAGGGAGAGGGTGAGTTTTTTGTTGAGCGTTACAACAACACGGTCTCGGTTGTGAATACGGGCAGTCGCAAGGTGTGGTTGTTTTCTGGCGGTCGTGACGAAGGATCTATCGGAACCGGAATGGAAGTGCGATTCACCAAGCCTGATCGTCGCAGCGGCAAATACGAAGTCGGAGCCCCGTTACCGTTGAATCTCGAAGCCCAAGTGGTGCGAGAGGCGAAACTCTACGCTGGAGAAAAAGCGAAGTTTGGTGAGCGAGTCGATCAGCTGCTTACCATTCAGCGAGGAGCGGCCGAGCTTGCGGCAAAAATTCATCGCGATTCTGTTGCTCGAAAATTGGCTTCGCTTGAGGCGGAGGCCGAAAAGCGAAGAAGCGATGCCGCTAGGCAAGAAGCGGAAGATCGAGAGATTCGAGCCATGTTTCGGCGAAAGGTCCTGTCGGTCGAGTGATTTCCCGCACGAAACCCAGGGCTAAGGTCTGGCCGGCAAAGGGTTCCATCTTGCTTCATTAAACGAAATTCCTGACATGATGTATCCTGTGAGAGGCGGCCTAATGGGCTAATGTTTCTCATGGAGGAGAACTCATGTCTTCAGTCGGTTCTGCAGATAAACGTTCCCAGCAGGACGAAGCTTTGCGACGAGCACGCGAGACCTACCAGGAACGCGATGTTGATCAAAGTAAAAAACATTCTCAAGAAATCAAACGCTTGAATGAGATTCATCAGACAGAACTTCGTCAGATGGAAGAGGCTCATGGTCGGCAAATGGACGATCTTCGTGAGCGGACACGTGAAGCGATCTCGACACGAGACATGCGCTATCAAAAAGAAATCGAAGACTTGCGATCTATGCATCAGAATCAGGTGCGTAAAGCGGCCGTCGAGGCCGAGCAGAAGCAAAAGCTGACAGAGAATACCATGCGCCAGCAGCTTGATAAAACCACCATGATCAAAGATCGCCAAGCCGCCGAGCAAAAAGCACAGTACGAGTCGCAACTTGGAAAAACGCAAACGGACTTCCGTGAAGGCCTCAATGAAACGCGCGAATCGGCGCAGAAATCGATCGTGAGCCAACGTGAAAAGTTGAATGAAGCTCATAGCAAAGAATTGGAAGCTGTTCGTGGCGACCGCGACCGTCGCTTGGATCAAGCGCAGCGAGATTTTCAGTCGATGCGAACAGCCAAAGATCGACAGCTGGGCGACTTGGAAAGCAACAAGCGTCGATCCGAAGAGCGTCTTTCGAAGGCTCACATGGAATCCTTGAGCAATCAGTCTGCCGAGCATTCTGGTAATTTGCAGAATGCGCGGGAAGAGTTTCAGGACGGCATTCAGAACAACCGAAGCCGCTATGAGAAAGCTCTGCAGAAACACACCGATGCAAACTCGCTCAGTAGCGAATCGTTTCGCAATACGATTCAAAACCGGATCAGCAACGAGGTGGACTCAGCCAGTGCCGAGAATCGCCGATTGAAAAACGAACTGGTTCGTCAGCAGGAGAGCTTAACTCGCCAGAAAAATCGCGAAGTCAGCAATACACGCTCGGCAATGGGAGAAAATATCACTCAGCTTGAGCGCGATCGTCTTGAGGCCGTGCGAGTTTCCAATGCGCGAAATGCAAAAGTTGTCTCCAATGTGATCCGAGAGAAGGATCAACAGCTCTTAAGCTCCAATCGTGAGTTTCAAGACAAGATCGAGTCTGAAAAAACGAAAGCGAAAGAGCACATAGGAACAACCAAGCTGCAGCACGAGCGTGAGTTGGCCTCGAAAGAGCTTCAGACCATGACGCGAGAAACTCGCTTGAAAGATATGAATCAGCGTGAAGAAGCATATCTGAAAGAGTTTTATAATGAATCGTTGTCGGCCAATCGCGAGAATTTTGAAAGCTCACTTCGTGAAATTCGAGAGCAGAATAAGCGCGATCAAGGCATGATTTTTCAGAACTTTTCCAAGGCCTCCAACGAGCGTGAGCTGAAGTTTCAGCAGAAGCTATTGGAAATGACCCAGCGTCATCAAAACGAGGTCGATCGGCTGAAGGCGGAACAGCAGACGGCTTTAAAGAGTCAATCTGTGGCGGCGGAACGGGAAAAGAAGGTCATTACCGAACAAAAGAACGTTGAAATGCAGCGTCAGGCTTCCCAATTTGAGAATAGAATTGCGAAGCTAGAGGAAACTCATCGTCGTGAACTCGATGGGTTGAAGCGCCGTCACGAGGAATCCCTCGCGAACATGACGCGACTAAAACCAAAAGCCTAACGCCCCAACCAAGGCCGAAGCTGAGAGAGCACTTTTAGGACATTGAAATGCTGGCAGATCGCCGTACGAAGATTGTTGCAACCATTGGCCCTGCAATTCGCGGAAAAGACAATCTGAGGCGGGCCATTGCCGCCGGCATGAATGTGGCCAGGCTTAATTTTTCCCATGGCAACCACGAAGACCATCTTCAGGTGATCAAAGACCTGCGTGCTCTTTCTGAAGAGATGTTCGCACCGCTGACGATTCTTCAGGATCTGCAGGGTCCGAAAATCCGGGTTGGGCGCTTCGAAAATGGCGCGATTGAAATCGAAGAGGGTGAAAAAGTCGTCATCACTGTGAAGGACGTTTTGGGCAAACCTGGCCTGATTCCGTCCGACTTCAAGCAGCTCCCGCAGAGCAGCCGAGTTGGTGGTCGCATCATGTTGGATGACGGGCTGCTGGAGCTTCGAATTGACGCCGTGGAAGGCGATGAAGTGCATTGCACGGTGATTTACGGTGGTGTCCTGAAAGATCGCAAAGGCATGAACATCCCAGGTGGCGAGCTATCGGTGGATTGCCTCACGGAGAAAGATCTCAAAGATTTGGCTTTCGGGCTCAAGCACGGAGTGGATTACGTCGCACTGAGTTTCGTCCGACGTGGCGATGACATTCGTAAACTGCGTGAGCTGATTCAGGCACAAGGCTCGTCGGCGCGCATTGTGGCGAAAATCGAGATGTTGGAAGCCATTGAGAACCTCGAAGAAGTGGTTCGGCTCTCTGATGGTGTAATGGTGGCACGTGGTGATTTGGCGGTCGAGATCGGTCAGACAAGACTTCCGCAGATTCAAAAGCAGATTGTAAAACTCTGCAATTCGATTGGCCGCCCTGTTATCACGGCTACGCAGATGCTGGATTCGATGACGGAGAATCCGCGTCCGACCCGAGCGGAGATCACCGATGTTGCCAATGCAGTCTTGGATGGTTCGGATGCGCTGATGCTTTCAGCGGAATCGGCAAGCGGACGGTTTCCGTTTCGCTGCATTCAGACCATGCATGACATCATTGTCGAGGTCGAACGCAACGGCGACTATTTCTATGACATGCGAATGGACGAGCAGTTTTCGTCGGTGGCGGATGGAATCGGAGCAGCAAGTGCGTTGACCGCGATGAAGCTCAATGCCACGGCGATCGTTTGTCTGACGACATCAGGGAAAACCGCGACAATCATCTCTGGCTATCGTCCGAAAGCACGAATCATTGCCGTCACACATATTTTGCCGACCCTGAATCGCCTGGAATTGGTTTGGGGAATTCAGACTCTGAAAATCGATCCCTATAATTCGTCGGACGAGGCGATGCAGCAGATCGAACGGCTGCTGTTGGAGTATGGCCTTGTGAAGCCAGGAGACAAAGTTATTCTCACGCTGGGAGTTCCTGTGCTCGAGCGAGGAACGACAAATGCCCTTCGTGTCTACACAGTGGGACGAGAGGATATTCGCCGACTTCCGCCGGAAAAGCTCCCAACACGCTATCGCTAGGGGTGCCTACGTGCGCGTGATTTTTCGGCAAGCGTGAATGAGTTCCCAGTAGGGGAATTGGGTCTCGAGTTCGGTGTAATTGAAGCTCATAGCAAGCGCGCCTTCGAGAGAGAACTTTTCCCCCACCAGCTTTTTTTCTGACAGAGAATTCACGTCGTCGACATTGAAGAGCGAACCGAGATCGCGCATCGAATCGT
>CAKQVW010000207.1 GCA_934277865.1 uncultured Pseudobdellovibrionaceae bacterium
GCGGAGACGATCGTGCGCGCTCGTCTCAACTATCAGGGAACGGGGCTGAGCCTACAAAACCCCGTCGACTGGGAGGCCCAGTGGATGTTGTTTGCGAGCCCCGATTTGGAGGCGCATGCGGTCTTTGAAATGATTTTGAGCGCGCATGCGGCTGGGGATACGTCCTGGACGGATGAAGCGCCTCGTATGGCTCGAGGTGTACAGGCCCGCCAGAAGCGCGGTGTTTGGGATTCGACGATGGCCAACGCTGTTGGGACTCTGACGCTCACTCGCTTTGCCTCGATCTTCGAAAAAGAAAAGGTGATGGGGCAGACTCAGTTTGTCGCGCCGGGATCGAACGCTGTCGTGGATTGGGGTAAAGAACCAAACGAGCAAAGTGTCTTGATGAAGTGGCCTGAGGGAAGTTCCACCAAACCCGTGGAACTGAAAATGGAACACAAAGGTTCGGGGAAACCGTGGGTGCTTGCGCAGATGCGGGTGGCGCTTCCGCTGAAGTCCGCTCGAGATCTTGGCTACGTGGTCTCGCGCAAGGTGGCCAAGGTTTCGGATTCCGGGCAGCTTCAGACAGCCGGCATCAAGTGGAAAAATGGCGACGTCGCGGAGGTCACGCTGACCATCGTGGCCAAGTACGATCACCCGTGGGTCGTTGTGCGTGATCCGGTGCCAGCTGGTGCGACCCTTTTAGGGGGCTCGCTCGATGGTTCGTCCAAAATCATGGCGCGAACGTTGGTTGGGAAACCAAAGTCCGGAGAAGTGGCAAATTGGCCAACCGAATTTGAAGAGCGGTCGTTTAGTCACTTCACGAGCTATGCTGGGTATTTGATGAAGGGAACTTATCAGACGAAGTACCGCGTTCGCCTCAACAGCACGGGTACATTTAAACTTCCACCGACACGTGTGGAAGCGTTGTACACGCCAGAAAACTTTGGTGAGTCGCCGGTTGCAGACTGGGTGGTTGAATGAAGCGAGGTGTTATTTCAGCTGTTAAAGTCAGCCTTGGAATCTTGATTCTTGGTGGGGTCGCGGTTTTTACACTGAATGTGGCGATGCGTGTGGGCACGACTCTCGAGTTTCACGACGTGCGTGCTCAGCACAAGCCGTCGGATCAATGGTTGGTTGATCGAAACGGTGTGGTGTTGGAGTCAATTCGAACAGGACAAACAGGACGCAGTCTGGATTGGGTCCGCCTGGAGCAGGTCTCTCCGGTGTTTGTTCAAACCTTGCTGTCTGCGGAGGATCGCAGGTTTTATCAGCACTGGGGTGTTGATTTGCGGGCCGTTGTTGCGGCGGGTGCGCAATCTGTAAAACGATTTGTCGAAGTTGTAACGGGTGAAACGCGCTCGCACTCGCGCGGTGCAAGCACGATCACTATGCAGTTGGTGAAAAGTCTTGGTGGACGACCAAGCGGAGCCAGTTTGCCGGAGATCGTCGTTTGGAAACTCAATCAGATGGCAAGTGCGGTGGCGCTTGAAATCAAGTGGTCGAAGACGGAAATCCTGGAAGCCTACATAAACCGCGTGAGTTATCGTGGGGAGATTCAAGGCCTCTTAGCGGCAAGTCGCGGCCTCTTTGGCAAAGCACCATCTGCTTTAGGTGATGTCGAGTCGGCGATTTTGGTGGCGCTCATTCGGTCTCCCAACGCCGATGCAAGGCAAGTGGGTCGTCGTGCGTGTGGTCTGGTAAGTGTGGATCGCTGCCATGAGGCGTTGGATCTTGTCGATCGCAATCTCGACAAACCGCTAAAACTTGTGCGTGAACGCAATCTTGTTCCAGTTGTTTCGAGCAAGTTTGTGATTTCAAACACCGGTGATTGGGGGAAATCTCGCCTCGACCGCAAACAGTCAGAAATTCCGACCACCTTGGATGCCCAGATTCAGCGACTCGCCGTCGAAAAGCTGAGAGAGCAGCTGCTCGAACTCAAAAATCAAAATGTCGGCGATGCCGCGGTTTTGATTTTGGAAACCCGAACGGGAAAACCACTGGCGTATGTCGCCAACGGAGGCAAGGGCTTTTCCACGGCGGTGCAAGTCGATGGAGTTCTGGCTAGGCGTCAATTGGGCTCGACGATCAAACCGTTCATCTACGCCGAAGCGTTTGAAAATGGACTCATCACCACCACGACTCTCTTGATGGACTCTCCGGAGAATGTGGCGGTGGGTTCGGGCCAGGTTTACCAACCGCGAAATTACGATTCCCAGTTCCGAGGCGCAGTTGGTGCTGCGGAGGCATTGGCTTCAAGCCTCAATGTACCCGCTGTGCGAACGCTTGATCTCGTGGGCGAACGTCGGGTGACAAATCGCTTAAGGCGTCTTGGTTTTGAAAAACTTTTGGATGACGACATGTATGGTCCAAGCTTGGCGCTTGGCACCGTGGATGCGTCGCTCTGGGAACTGGCCAATGGGTATCGGCATCTTTCGCTCTACAGCCGGCCACCACTGGGTGAAAACGGTCCGGCCGAAATGTATTCCGAGATGACGAAACGACGGATCTTTGAATCACTTTCGGTTCCGGAGAATCGGCGCTTCACCTTTGGCGTGCGAAGTGTCTTGCAACTTCCGTTTCCAGCGGCCGTCAAAACGGGAACAAGCAAAGACATGCGAGACAACTGGTGTGTCGGTTTTACGAGCGAGTACACGGTCGCGGTCTGGGTTGGAAATTTTGACGGAAGTCCGATGTGGAACGTCAGTGGGATTTCGGGTGCTGCCCCCTTGTGGAGAAGTTTGATGCTGGCACTCCATCAAGAGCGAAAGCCCGAAGACCCGCGCATGGAGTATCAACAGCCCGATCGTCCACTTCCAAAGAAGAACCTGGTCAAAATTGAATATCCGGTTCGCGAAATGTTGATTGGACTTGATCCCGATATTCCAAAGCGTTCACAAAAGGTGCCTCTTCGGGCGATCGGAGCTGGTCGTGGTTACGCATTTTTTGTAAATGGACGAAAGTTTTCGGAGGCCAATCGCGTGAGTCTTTGGACGCCAGTGAAGGGGCGCCACCACGTGGAGCTTCGCAGTCCCAAAGGGGAAAAGGTCGACGAAGTGAGTTTTGTCGTTCGATAAGTCGTCTAAACGGTGAAAAAGAGGTTACAGGTGGCAGCACGTCAGGTCGCATTGATTACAGGAGCTAGCAGCGGAATCGGAGAAGCGACCGCTCAGCGGCTGGCAAAAGAAGGTTTCGATTTGATTCTGGTCGCGAGGCGAGAAGAACGACTTAACGACTTAAAAATCCGTCTTGAAAAAGAATTTGGTGGCTCCACTGGATTAAGCATTTGCACGATCGCGCTGGATATCACCGATCGCGAGGCGGTTCGCTTGGCGTTTCAAAACTCAAAGGACGTGAAGACAGCCGAGCTTCTCAAACGTCTCACGGTTTTGGTGAGCAATGCGGGTCTTGCCAAGGGTGTTGATCCGATGCCAGAGGCACGTGTCGAAGACTGGGAGACGATGATCGAGACCAATGTGATGGGTCTTCTCTATGTCACGCGATTTGCCTTAGATTTCATCAAACCCAATCGTGGGCATTTGGTGAACCTCGGCTCAGTTGCAGGCCGTTGGACGTACCCGGGTGGCGGCGTTTACTGTGCAACCAAGGCCGCCGTTTTGGCGATCACCGAGGGTTTGAGGCTGGATCTGCAAGGCAGCGGCGTCCGCGTGACCAATATTGAGCCTGGCAAAGTTTCAACCGAGTTTTCAATGGTCCGCTATAACGACCCTGAGCGCGCTCGCAAAGAATACGAGGGTTACGAGCCCCTGTCGCCAGCTGATATCGCGGATTGCATCGCTTGGTCGGTCACAAGGCCGCCACATGTCAATATCCAGGAACTGGTGATTTTTCCGACGGCCCAGGCCAGCGTGACGCATCTGGTACGGAAGTGACACGCCGCCTTGTTTTCGACTAAGCTCCGGGTCCTCGTACGAAGGAGTAGAGCATGTCACAGGGCGAATTCCGTATTGAAAAAGACTCGATGGGCGATATCAAGGTTCCGGCATCTAGCCTCTGGGGCGCACAGACGCAGCGCTCGCTGGAACATTTCAAAATCGGCGGCGATCGTTTCCCGCGTGAAATGATTCGAGCTCTTGGGATTCTGAAAAAAGCGGCGGCCATGGTGAACATGGAGCTTGGACTGCTGGCAAAAGACAAAGGTGCCGCGATCGTCAAAGCCGCGGACGAAGTGATCGAAGGAAAATTGGATCGCGAATTCCCACTGGTGGTTTGGCAGACCGGTTCTGGTACTCAAACCAACATGAACACCAACGAGGTCATCGCCAATCGCGCCATTGAACTCATGGGCGGAGCGCGTGGCTCGAAGGGTGTTCACCCCAACGATGACGTCAACAAAGCACAAAGCTCCAACGACACATTTCCGACAGCGATGCACATCGCCGTGGCCGAGCGTGTGAATGTTCACCTGATTCCGGCGTTCAAAGTTTTGCGCGATGGTCTTAAAAAGAAGTCTGACGAGTACAAGTCGATCGTGAAAATCGGCCGCACCCATTTGATGGACGCGACACCATTGACACTCGGCCAGGAGTTCTCGGGCTATGTGACTCAGCTCGATCAGTGCATTGTTCGTTTTGAGCGCGACTTAGGCCATATCTACGAATTGGCTCTTGGCGGAACAGCCGTGGGTACAGGGCTTAACACACATCCAGATTTCGCCGTGAAAGCGGCAGCCGAGATCGCAAAGGAAACCAAACTGCCATTTGTCTCAGCGCCCAACAAGTTTGCGGCCTTGGCGTCGCACGACCCCTTGGTTCAGCTCTCAGGTTCGCTGAAAACCGCGGCCTGCGCGCTGATGAAAATTGCCAACGACATTCGTCTTCTGGGCTCGGGACCACGTTCGGGAATCGGTGAATTGAATCTGCCGGCCAATGAACCAGGCTCCAGCATTATGCCAGGGAAAGTGAACCCAACTCAGAGTGAGGCGATGACGATGGTCTGCGCTCAAGTTGTCGGGAACGACATGGCGGTCGCGGTCGGCGGTATGAATGGACACTTTGAACTCAATGTCTTTAAGCCGCTCATCGTGTTCAATGTGTTGAACTCGATTCGTCTCTTAAGCGATGCCTGCTTGAGCTTTGAAGAGCATTGTGTCAGCGGCATCGAAGTGAATCACGCGCAAGTGAAGCGCCACCTCGACAACTCGTTGATGTTGGTGACGGCTCTGAACCCGCATATCGGCTATGACAATGCGGCGAAAGTTGCGAAGTACGCTCATGAAAACGACACCACACTTAAAGCGGCGGCCGAAAAGCTGGGGCTTCTTGATCCGGCGAAGTTTGATCAACTTGTACGTCCAGAAGACATGTTGGGACCGATTAAAAAATGAAGGCCTGCGTATTTTGCTCAGCTAACAATGGTCTCCCAGAGAATGTTCTAAGGGAGGCCGAGAAGTTCTGTGACGAGCTGAAGGCCCGCGGCGGAGAACTGCTTTACGGCGGTGGCAAGGCGGGCTTGATGGGCTATTTCGCAGACCAGGCTCTCAGCCGCGGTTTAAAAGTGCGCGGGGCGATCACCAAGGGCCTTGCCGAGGGGCACGAGGTTTCCCACAAAGGTCTAACCGA
>CAKQVW010000208.1 GCA_934277865.1 uncultured Pseudobdellovibrionaceae bacterium
AAGAAAACCCGCGGAACCCCGCCTCGCGCCCACCTTGAATCCGCATCGGAACTTTGTCGCTGGTGACCCACGTCCTTTTGTTGTTTTTTGTCAGCCAATGGATGGTGACAGAGTCCGAAATCCTCGTCGGTGAATAAATCTGCGCGTAGAAAAACACACGATCACCGGGACGGGCTTTGAAAACCGAGTCGTGTGTGACCCAGAACTTCCACCAGGGCTTTTCATAGGTGAGAATGTACTTCCCGTCTCGCCGTTCAACGTTGTGATAAACGCCCTGCTCGACAACACTTAAAGGAACTGGTGGGATCCACCCGAGGAAATAAAACAGCACAAACATCGCAAGCGTCGTTGCGCCCGGAAAAACAAGCGCCTTGCCAAGTAGCTTGCGTTTCATCATCACGCCAACTTCTGCCGTAGCCCCACTTTCGTTTGGGCTCGGAAACGGAAATGCCTGGTACAACCATCTTAGGTGACCATAAAAAACCAAAACGGTGCACACCACAGCCAGGGCAAACGGCAACGCCCCGACAAAGCCAAGAGCAATTGGCATCAGGATGGAAAAAAACGAGAACACACAAATGGCGTACATCGCAACTTTGGCCGACACATTGGCCTTTTTCACAAACGGAAGTTCGTTGGCCAGAACCATTCCAAGCATCAAGAGCAAAAAGAGGAAGCTACTGAAAATCGAAGCACTCTTGATATAAAACAGCGAGTAAAGATTCAGCAGGCTCCCAAACGCAAAGTGCAGCGCCAAGCCTCGATACGGCCAGAATTTCTTAAAAAGTCCCTTCGGGCGAAAACGGTGCAAGCGAAATAAAATTTCATAGTGAATCAAGGAACCGAGGATGAGAAAATAAACAACCTGTTGAAAGATTCCAAAGAGATCATCCGGCTGTGACAAAAGAAAAATATCGAGAACAAAACCGCCGATGAAAAATCCGACCTCAAGATGGGTTTCATACTTTTCAACAAATTGTCTGAGCTGGCTCTTAACGCCCGTCATTTCACGCTCCGAATTTCAAATTCCGCCACGACATCAATCGAAAGTTCGGGGTCCTCTTGGTCCAAGAGGCGATTCTGAACCCTGACCACATTGGCCTCACGGGAGACCTGCATGAGCCCCGGCGACCGAGAAGGAAGATCCGTTCGAATACCGCGAAACCCGAGCGCTTTCATTCTTAGCAGCGCATCGCCAAAGAAGCTCGGGGGCAAATTCGCAATCTCAAGAAGTTCAGCCCCAGGATCATCTGTGATCTGGCATCGAACTGGCTTGAGTTCACCCCACTCTTGCCACTCGGCCAAAAGAAAGCCTGCCTCTTCGACGTCTTGAGCCGCCAATGCGCGAGTCAGACGCTGAAACTCAACACGAAGGCGCCGCGTGACGGCGCGCAGGTCAAAGCTCTGCGGGGCAGCATCTGCCGCCGCTGCCGTCGTCGCCACCGCTGAGGTCGACGAATCAGCTTTTGCCTCGCCACCCTCCACTCGTACCTGACCACCAAGTTCGACAAAATCACTTTTCAGTCTGGTCCATTCATCCAAGAGTGACGAATCCACCGAACGAATCATCAGCGCCAGCTCGGTTTCAATCTCCAACAGATCTTCATTCTTAAATGAAACCGGAACGGTTTTGACCAAGACCTTGTAAACATCATTGATCGTGCGAAGCAAAACACCTTCACCCCGCTGCAGATCGTACTCACGAATGTAGTCAGAAAAGCTCAGACCCTTTTCAAAGATTTCGCGCACAATGGATTTTGGTCGAATATTCTCAGTCCCGACCCAGGGGTGCTTATCTGACCACTCGTTGAACGTCTGATAGATAAAATCACGAAGCGGCTTTGGGTGCTCAACCGCCTCGAGGCGCTCTTGCCGCTCTTCAAACTCCACACCTTCGACTTTGAGTTCAAGAAACAGCGCCTGGCGAGCGCGGTCGGTTTGTTTTCTGATAATCAGATCCGGTGACTCCACAATGGCTTCACAAAGCGTCACAACATCAAGTGCATATGTCTCGCTCGCGGGATCAAGCGCCTTCAACGTGTCGATCATCCAGAGCGACAAAGCTTGATGAAGCGAGAAATCTGTCTGCAGGTCACCATGTACTTTCAATGGCGAAAGTGTAATCAGGTTTCGCTCCAGCAGAGAGCGAAACAACTGAAAGGCGCGCTTGCGATGTTTTCGTTTGTTGTTCTCTGTTTCGTGCGAGGTTCGAATCAGCCTTCTCAGCGCTGAGCAACCATCCTCGGACGTCTGCTCGAACGTCTGGCCGCCCGCCTCAACCTTTGGTTTCCGCGACAACACCGAGAGCACAACCTCGTGACTCACCTGAAACCGCGACTGCAAGGCCTCTGGTGTCGACTTCGTGAGTCTCTGAAAGGTCGCCTCATCCCAATGCACAAAGCCCCGCTCGGGCGGCTTCGCTTTCACCATCTTCTTGGCTTTCTTGGGGTCCAAAGCCGCTTTGCGCTCAAGTTTCACGTTTTCGACGACGTGCTCGGGCGCCTGAGCCACGACATAACCACGATCATCAAAACCTTTTCGCCCAGCTCGCCCCGAGACCTGGTGAAAATCGCGGCTCGACAAAATCGCCGTTTTCTCGCCATCAAATTTGCAGAGCTTCGTAAATAAAACTGTCCGGATGGGAATATTCACGCCGACACCCAAAGTGTCGGTTCCCGAGATCACCTTTAAAAAACCTTCTTGGGCGAGTCTTTCAACCAAGATGCGGTACTTCGGCAAAAGCCCGGCGTGATGCACGCCGATTCCGTGTTTCAAGTACTTTGCCATCTCTCGCCCGTAGGGCGAGCGAAAGGTGGTACCGGAAAGTTTCTCCAAGACCGCCTTCTTTTGGTCTTTCGTGAGGACATCAATGCTCATCAAGTTCTGCGCTTCGTCGGCCGCCGAATTCTGCGTGAAGTTCACGAGGTAAATTGGCGCTTTTCCCTGCTTCAGGAGATCTTGGATGGTTTCGTGCAGGTGCGTTTCGCCTCGATATTCAAATTCAAGTGGAACAGGGCGCTCTAAACCGGTGATCAGCTGAACAGTGCGCCCCGTGCGAGCCATCAAATCTTTTTCGAAGAGACTCATATCTCCTAAAGTGGCCGACATCAGAAGAAATCTGGCGCGACGAAGCTCCAAAAGCGGAACTTGCCAAGCCATGCCTCGCTCACGGTCCGAGTAATAGTGAAACTCATCCATGATGACATCATCGACTTTGGCATCTTCGCCATCACAAAGCGCCATGTTGGAAAGCACCTCGGCCGTGCAGCACAAAATCGGCGCATCGTGATTGACCGAACCATCCCCCGTCATGAGGCCCACACTCTCTGCGCCAAAGAGACGACAGAGATTCAAAAACTTTTCGTTCACCAGGGCTTTGACCGGACAGGTGTAGACCGAACGTTTTCCCAAAGCCATGCTCTGAAAAATCAGGGCCTCAGCGACGAGACTCTTTCCACTTCCCGTCGGCGTATTGAGGATGACGTGATTTCCTTCCAACAAAGCCAATATCGCCTCTTCCTGAGCTGGGTAGAGACTGATGCCAAGATCATTTAAGTGACTTAAAAAACGGTCCAAGATGAGGTCGCTCGGATTTCCACTGGAGAGTTCGTGGAAATCCGGGATGCGCTTAAGAAGCGAGTTCTTTGTCTGTTTAGCCGTGAGATCGGTCGTGAACGAGTTTGTTGCGATGACAGGCCTCCGTGATCAAGCGGGGCGACTGATCCACCCACCGCCACCACCGGTATCATTCTTTGTCGAAATGCGTTCGATTTTCACGCCGTAAAGCGACAGACCGTTTCGACTTTCCGTCCTGACGATCGCTCCCTCAAATTCGACCGAGGTGCGGTGGTCTTTGCCGATCGTGCCTTCCACGACATCGCCAATGACCAGGCCACATGACGGCCCCAGCTCTCGCAGCAAAAGACCAAATTGATTGTAGTTGAGAGTTTCAAACTCAAATCGTGACTGTCCCGGTCTCCCCGCACTGACCGGCATACGCCCATTGAAACGAACCGCGATGCGAAGCCCCGGTTCGGTGAGCATTGGCGTCGAAGTTTCCTCATACGGAATCTTCTCAATCGAAATAAAGCGATCGTTGGTCACATCGTAGGCCGTTAAAAATCCACCAAAAACGCAACCCGTGTCGACATTGATACGATTGGGTCGACGTTCGGGATCGGCCTGAGGGGTGTGGCCGTGAACGACGATTTTTCCCCAGTTTTCATCAGTTGAAAGAAATGGTCCGCGCGTCCAAAGAAAGGTCTCGCGATCCACCACAGGGTCGAGATCACGAAGCTTCTTTTTTAACGGAACACCGGCGTGAACAAAAAAATGGCTCTCAGTTTCATAGAAGAGTTTGAGGCTCTTTAAAAACTCCACGTGCGACTGCGGCACTTCCCACGAGCCATCAGGACCACCGTAGTTGGCCAGAGTCGTTCCGCCTCCATTGAGAATGAAGAGCCCTGAGCCAGCACTTTCCGGACGTTCCAAAAAGTCCAAAAACATCGCTTCGTGATTGCCCATAAGCGCCACGACTTCACATCGCTTTTTTAAGTCGATGACGAGATCAATCACGCGCCGCGAATCAGCACCCCGGTCGACATAGTCGCCTAGGAATACAACAAGGGTATTTTTGTCGATTGTCAGGTGAGCGATCAGGCTTTCGAGCTCGGTGGCACAGCCGTGAACGTCGCCAATTGCGTAAATCTGCCGTTTCATCGTTCTTCTCTCATTACCCTTCCAATGCTACCCGAACCCCAGGTAAGTCTGATAGAAGGTCCCGATGCTCAGCCGAAAAACCAGACTCGAACGTGCCGCGTACATCCAAACGCGACTCCACCAGCTCTATCCTGATCCTCCGATTCCGCTGGATCATTCGGACGCCTACACGCTTTTAGTCGCGGTCCTGCTATCAGCCCAGTGCACCGACAAACGCGTGAACCTGGTCACGCCCTCGTTGTTCAAACTTGCCAAGACGCCAAAGCAAATGGCCAAACAAAACGTCGAAGACGTTCTTGAAAGCGTGCGACCATGTGGGCTGGGACCACAAAAAGCAAAGGCCATCGTCGGCCTTTCCAAAATTTTGGTCGAAAAGTATGGCGGCAAAGTTCCCGATGATCTCGTAAAGCTCGAAGAGCTTCCAGGCGTTGGTCATAAAACCGCACAAGTCGTGATGGCCCAGGCGTTCGGTGTACCAAGCTTTCCTGTGGACACCCACATCCATCGACTTGCAAAACGCTGGAAACTGACAAAGGGAAAAACGGTTCTCGAAACCGAACGAGATCTCAAAGATCTCTTTCCCAAAAGCGCGTGGAACAAACTCCACTTGCAGATCATCTTCTACGGACGAGAACACTGCACGGCCCGCGGGTGTGACGGAAAATCCTGCGAGATCTGCCGACACTTCTGCTAGACTATTGTCCCGTTTCATCTTGGCGCCGCCACGCTTTTGAAGCTCGACCTTGGTTCCAATTTGGAACTTTCGCCAGACTTCTGCCTATTTTTGGGGCGATACTTTCCTTCGCATACACTCCAAGGA
>CAKQVW010000209.1 GCA_934277865.1 uncultured Pseudobdellovibrionaceae bacterium
CGCCGGTGCGGCTTGTTTAGCTGTTGAAATCGACAAGACACGAATCGATTTTCGTCTTCGCACGAAGTACGTCGACGAGGTTGCAACGGATCTTGACGATGCGATTCGCCGGATTCGTGAATACAAAGAAAAGGGCATCGCGCGCTCCGTGGCTCTTCACGGCAACATGGCCACGGTGATTCATGAGATGGCGGCCAAAGGCTTTCAGCCAGATGTTTTGACCGATCAAACAAGTGCGCACGACCCTTTGAATGGCTATATCCCGGAAGGCTATGATCTCGAAAAGGCGGCCGTGCTTCGCAAGGCCGATCCGAAGAAGTACGAGGAGCTTTCCATCAAATCGATGGCCAAGCACGTAACAGGCATGCTTGCGATGCAGGCGAAAGGTGCCGTCACATTTGACTACGGAAACAATATTCGCGCCCGCGCCGTCGAGGGCGGAGAGAAGGACGCCTTTAAGATTCCGGGGTTTGTTCCCGAATACATCCGTCCTTTGTTCTGCAAAGGCTCGGGTCCGTTCCGCTTCGTCGCTCTCAGCGGCGACCCTCAAGACATCAAAGTCTGCGACGACATGCTTCGCGAGCTCTTCCCAGCAAAAAAATCGCTGCACCGTTGGCTCGATATGGCTCAGGCGCGGATTGCGTTTCAGGGTCTTCCGGCTCGTATCTGCTGGCTGGAATATGGTGAGCGCGACAAAGCGGGCTTGGCATTTAACGAACTTGTTCGCCAAGGAAAAGTGAAGGCCCCCATCGTCATCGGCCGCGATCACTTGGATTGCGGTTCCGTGGCATCGCCAAATCGTGAAACCGAAGCGATGAAAGACGGTTCCGACATGATCGCCGATTGGCCAATTTTAAACGCGCTGGTCAACACGGCTTGTGGCGCGACATGGGTGAGCTTCCATCACGGCGGTGGAGTCGGTATGGGATATTCGCTCCACGCGGGCCAGGTGATTGTCGCTGATGGAACGGAGAAGGCGGCCGCTCGCTTGAAGCGCGTGCTGACGGCCGACCCTGCGATGGGCATCTTCCGTCACGTCGACGCTGGCTATGATGAAGCCGCTGCGATCGCGGAATCTCGCGGCGTCCAGATTCCTCGCTAGTTTTCTAGATAGACGAGAAAAGTAAAAGCCGACCCGGGTGGAGGGTCGGCTTTTTGTCAGGTCCAACGTTTCGGTGGTTTTAGGCTTATTTTCTAGAATCCCTCCTAGTAAAAGTCGCGAATTGGTTCTTAAAGATCAGCTACGAGCTTTGACGACACGATTGCTTTGGTCGCCGTCACGGCCTGTGTTTCCGATTTTAGCATTCGAATCTGAGACTGCAGTCGCTCAGCGTCGGTGTTGTTAGAGACGAGGCTTTGGGCGGCTACCGAACCCAGAGCAAAGGCTCCGATGACGAAGCTCGTGAGGACGGCGATGCGGAGGCTTCCTGCCTGTTCACCTCTTTGGCCAGCGAGCTTGGTTTTTTGCTGGGACTTTACGAGAGGGCAGTTTGTGTTTTTCATGTTAGCTCCTTATCGCGTGAAACCAGAATCTCATGCGAAAGGGCTTCCGACACAATTGCGAGGGTCACTTGATGATGCTGTCTCAAAATGAGAATTCGTCTAGGAAGTTGGCAGCAAAAGCGAGGCAATCGTCGGTCGATCCTCACAATGCGTGAAGTTTCCGACAGTACGTTGGCCTCGCTTAGAAGGGATTTAGCCGAGATACTTACTTCGCGATTTGTTCGACGTCCTGGCGAAGCTTTCGAATTTCTTCGATGAACTTTTTCGCCGCGCCCTCTCGGTCGACTTGATCAAGATGGGCGCGTGCGTGTTCAGCGCTTTGGTCAGCGTCGAACGACACTTCTTCGTCGTGAGCATGAAGACTTGTCATACCCATGATCGGCGGAAGTGTCGATCCTCGCTCTTCGCTGTCGACGCGGCCAAGTTTTTTCGCGATCTTCGCTTTGGCTTCCTTGATCATGCGAAGTGTCTCGCGCTCGGGCATTTGCATAAGATCTTCGACCGTTTGAATTTGCGCCGAGATTTCTGGCCAGAAGTTCTCTTCGGCCGCTTTTTTTAATGGGGCAAGGAATCCCGCCAACTCTCCAGACTGTTTCATCGCTTCTGTACGAGAGTACTCCATGTACCATGTCGAAGGCTCGCGCGAGCCTGAATTCTTGAATTCGTCTTTCGCCCACAGATCAATCAGCATGCCTTCGATCGCGACTTCCTCGAGAGGTTTTCGCGCTAGAGCGTGATGGCCGATTTTCACCAGCGTTTCAAGTTCTGTCACCGCGCTCGAAAGGTCTCCACGATTGGGAAGATCTTCGAAGTCCTTGAGAAACTTTTTGAACTGGTTGCTATGGTACTTAGTCATCTGATCGAGACGAAATGCCGAAGGGATTTCTGCATCAGCCTTGCGCCCCTGATTGAAATTGTGGTGCATGAGTTCGTGGACGAGTGTCCAGCGGTCGGCGACATGATTCACCAAAATTGTGGGATTGATCATTTCGCGCTCTTTGCAGCCCGCTCCGGTGCCTTGGCCGCAATACTCAAAAAAGAGCCCCTGAAGGCTAGAGTTATTTGAAGAACCCGCAGCCGCTTCATTCCAGATCGCGAGGAGATCGTCTGGCGCGTTGGGAACGCCGAAATAGTTCGGACACTTTCCTGCAGGAGAGCCATTGACAACTTTTCGAAGGGTGATGCCCAGCGAATTTACGTACTGAGCGGTGGACTTTACCGACGCGTCGAGAACCGCTTCGAGATCATAGCGATCATAGGGCTTGTTGAAGAACTCAGATTTTACGAACTCAGTCTTTGTTGCGTTACCAATCAGCGCCGAAGGACCGACCTCCGGATGTTGATCGCAAGCCGATAGGTCGACCTTGGGAACCGCGTGCCCCCCGCCGCCATCTCCGCCTCCGCCGCCCCCGCAGGCAGAAACAGTCATGGTCATTGTTGCCATTGCACAAAACAAAGCTGCTTTGGTTCTCGACATCAGGAAACCCCTCCCCCGAAGATCCTGTACCCCTAGGACCGGTTCCAAAACGGAACCTAGTTCTCAGGGCCGAGAGTTACTGGGTTTTTCCTTGGGGCGCACGTGAAAAGAGCGCCACTGTTAAAAAAAAACTCGAGCTCCGTGTCGGGCTCGAGCGGGATTTGCCGAGGTTCTGGGCTTGTTGGGAATTATTATATTCCGCGGGTCGAGAGCTGATTGTCGAATTTGCTCGAGTGGCGCCCGCCGAAGAGTCGCGCGTCGACGGTTTTTACCTTCGCAAACGCCGTGCGGAAATCATCGTTTCCGTCGAGAAGACTCAAGTGCTCTAAGAACAGGCGATCGATCTCGTTGGACTGCGTGCCGGAAGCTTTGCGGATTTCAAACCACATCGACGCGTAGACCAGACCAAGCGATTGCGCGTAGCCAGTCGCGGTTGTGAACGTCGTGGTTGCGGATGCCGAGGAGAGCGAGGCGAGATCGCGCGCGACTCCGCCGATGATTTGTGGGTTACCGGTATTCACCAAAGCTTCGCCGATGCGTGTGCGGTCGGGGAAGAGGCTTGCCGCGAAATATTCGCCGACGCCAAAGCGAATCGCGTTTCCACAACCGACAGCGGCCGTGCAGCAGCCCTTATCCATTGCGTTGCATGTTGAATGCTTCGCCGCCGAGAGGCTCGCCCAGCCGCTGGGGTTTGCGAGCATCAGGTTTGCGACGCCGAACAGGTGAACGGCGAGATCACCGCTCCAAGCCACAGCACTTGAGTCCGAGCGTTTTAGGCGGATCGTGTTTTTTGCCGAGTCGTAGCCCGTTAAAGTGTCGTCGACGATGACCTTGATGGCTTTGCCTTTGGCGGGCAGAGAGCCATTGGTGCGAGCGTCGAAATACTCGGCCGCGCGGTTGATCCAGTAATAGACGTTGGCTTGTTCAAAGGCCGAAGAGTTCGCCGTGCCGGGATCGGTTTTCAGCGCCACCGCTGTGGTTGAAACTTGCGGTGAGCTGAGCGACTGCACGGAGAAGGTCGAGTTTTCGAGTTTGCCGTTTCCAGCCAGCGAAGTGAGCTTCACGCCATAGAGAGCTTGTGCGGAAAGCTGTGCTTGGCGAGCGCTTGGGTCGGCGGAGATCGTTCCGCCACTTCGGCTAAGTGGGTTTTGTTGAAAGACGCAGGCGTCATACGCCGAATTTGTGCGGCAAGAAGAATCGAATTTGTCGGTTGCCGGTACCAGCTCCGCGCCGGCGCTTTGTGTGGCGCCAAGCGAAGAGAACTGAGACATCTTGCCAGCGTCGACAACGAACTCGCCGCAGTTTTGATAGCCAAGAAGCATAATGACAGCGGCAAGCGCCAGTGTTGATTTCGATGGGCGTCTCATTAGAAGGCCTCCGTAGCTGCAGTGCCGGCAAGAACATGGCGACTAAAGAAGAGTCGTGCGGCGCGCTCGACATCGAGCGTGGCGCCGTTTCGGAAGAACGTGTTGAGGCCTGTCACCGGGCGAGCGCTGTCAGTGAGAAGGCTGATAACGTCGGACGGTACATACGTAACGCCACGTGAGCGATAGGCGCCGACAAGAAGTGCCGCGGCACCAGCCACGACCGGCGACGCCATCGACGTTCCCTGAATCGCGTTGTAGCCGTTTCCGGTGTAGGTCGAAAGAATTCCGTTGGAACCCGGTGCGCCGATCCAAACGTAGTTGGTGCTATAGTTTGAGAACGAGGAGCGTGCGCCGTTAACGGCATCCACGGAGCCGACAGAGATCGCTCCCGGAATATCTCGCGAGTAGCCGCTTGGCGAATAGAAGTTATTGCCGGCATCCATCAAGACGTTGTCGTTCCCTGCCGCCACAACCACCACGACACCGCGGCTTACAGCGTAAGTCATGGCGTCGCGAAGTGCAGTGGAAGGGCCTCGACCACCGAGACTCATATTTAAAACGTGTGCGCCGTTGTCGGCCGCAAAGCGAATGCCGTTGGCGATTGCGGGGATGTCGCCTGAACCATTGGCGGCGAGAACTTTTACGCCCATGAGTTTCACGCGAGTCCCCATGACACCGGTAACGCCGATCCCGTTGTTGGCGCGAGCTCCGACGATTCCGGCGACGTGTGTTCCGTGGCCGTTGTCATCTGTTGGATCGTTGTCGTTGTTGACGAAGTCATACCCGTTAGAATTCGTCGACGAAAGATAGCGGTTTTCGATGAGATCCGGGTGTGTGTGCAGAATTCCGGTGTCGACAATCGCCACGATGATGTCATTGGGAAGTTGAGAAGTGTTGATTGCGGCATCCGAAAAGAACCAGTCCCAAGCTGCCAGCGCTTTTGAGAACGTGATATGACGGGCCTCGGTCGCGCGAGGGTCGTTGACGGAGGCCAGGGCACGCACGCCTTCGTCGGATTGAGCTGAAAAGCTAGACGTGATCTCGTCAGGCATCGGATTGATCAGGTGCATGACCTGATTTTCGTCGACACGCAGCAGGCAGTTGTCGGATTCAAGCTCGCTGTTCAGCGCCGCCAAAGAGATGTCGTCTTGAATGATTTTGGTTTCCGCTTCGATTTGCAAAATAGCGT
>CAKQVW010000210.1 GCA_934277865.1 uncultured Pseudobdellovibrionaceae bacterium
GCGGTAGCCTGGGTTGTTCACGTCGGGTGAAAGCGACGCCGTTCGATTCAGCGGCCCAAGAGCACCCGCCACAAACACACGTTTTCCCACATTAGCTGCCATGTAATCATCGCACGCGCGCCGAGCGACGCGAGCTGCGGCCAAATTGATTTCACGCACAGACGACTCGAGGCCGTACTCGGCTTGCACCACGCGTGTGCCGTTAAACGTGTTGGTTTCAATGATGTCGGCGCCGGCCTCTAGGTAAGCGCGATGCACGTCGTACACCGCATCCGGCTGAGTCAGGCAGAGAAGATCGTTGTTTCCTTTTAGATCTTTGGGGTGATCACGAAACAAAGTTCCGCGAAAATCGCTCTCCGAGAACTTTTTTTGTTGAAGCATGGTGCCCATCGCCCCATCGATGATGAGGATGCGACTTGAGAGCATTTGCTCGAGTTCTTGAATCACGGAAGGAGACGACGTTTTAGCCATCCTTCATTGGTACCGTTGCCAATGTCCATTGGCAACGGCTACCAAGATGCAGCTTAACGGAATTCGTTTTACCAGTATTCGATTCGGAATTGATCGCCGTATTCAAACTTCAACGACGAGTCCAGAGTGATCGTTCCTCCCGAAGCCGTCCAAAGCTCTTGGCCAAGCGGCGCACCCCAATCGGCGGAGCCTGCTTTGCGGAACCAGACCTTTCGAACCTGCAGATCATCTGGCACCTGGAACGCGATGGTCTGGCTAAGACGCTCACGAATCACGGCCGAGAGATCTTCCAAGGCCGACGCGTAGTCGTCGGAACTTGCCAGGACCGAACGTTTTTTTCCGCCAAAGAGATCGGCCAATCGGTTATAGGCTTCACCCAAGCTTCCGTTTGTACCCAGCGGATCGCCGTTCTGGCGGACGAAGACCGACACAATCGGCGTCACATCACGGAACAACTCGCGGCTTCGGGCGACGATGTAATCACTCAAAGCGTTGGGTTGGTTGGCTTCGGAAAGCGAACCGGCGACGTATTCTTTTCTCGCAACGTCCGTCTTGTAAGGCCCTTTCGTGACGCGGCGGTTTTGCCCAGCTAAGCAGATCGCGTTGTTCGAGGCCGGCTGCATGGTGAAGTTTGACTTCACCACAGGCGTGGCCGAAGACACTTCACATGCATAGAAATTGTCACCCACCGTACCCGAAGACGTGCGGCAGAAGCCGGTCTCCGAGCAAGGCGTGTTACAAGTGAACGAACCTTCGTGCGTGACCGTGGTGGAGTTTGGCTCGTAACGTTCGCCTGCTGCGATGTCGGTCGCCATGCAACCTCGCTTCGCGCCGTTACTGTTATCGCAGACCTCGCGCCACGCGGCGGTCGCGCAGGTCAAGTCTTGACCCGCCATCTGCAGCGTTTCGCTAGACGAACCAAGCGCCGACACTTTGCACTCGGGCACCGTGCCGCCCGCGACTACAAGACCGCGTGAAGCGACCAAGGAGTCTCGCACCGACGCCTCACAAGCGCCGTTCAAGGCAAAGGCCGCGCTTGCGAATTTGCTAAGTGGTTCGGTGCCTGTCACGTTTCGGTCTTTTGCTAAACCAGCCGAGCATGTAGGCACGTAACCCGCATCCGTATAGACCGCGCCACTAGGCAAACGGCCGCTAACAAATGCCGAGCAGCCCGATGTTGGCGCACCGTCAAGATTGATATTCAAGGCCGAGCTGTAGTTGGTCCGGCAGTTTTCGATATTGGTGTTCGACGGCGAACAGTTTCCTACGACGTCGCGCACTGTTGCCGCATTCGCACACGACACTGGGTAGCTGGCATTTCCCAGCACCGCGCCAGCAGGCAGACTCGACCGGAACGTCGCCTCACAGCCGTTTACGCCGGGACGCCCGTTCAGCGTGATCTTTTTTAATTCCGAATAAGTCGTTCGACAGTTGGCGACATTGGCATCATTCACCGAACATGCGCCGCTTCGATTGGTCAAAGTCGTGCCGTTGGAACATGTCGGATAGTAGGAAGCTCCACCCGAATCGTACACCGCACCGCCGGGCAAGCGGCCACGCGCGAACTCGAGACACGTTTTTCCACCTGGTACTCCGTTCAGTGTCGCAGGCGCAGAAGCCAACGTGTAAACGGTTCGGCAGTTTTCTTTGTCGGCGTCATTGACCGTGCAGCTTCCGGTTCGATTGGCGACGATGATCTTGTTTCCGCACATAGGCTGAAAGCCTGCGTCGGCATACACGGCTCCGCCCGGCAGACGGCCCGCGACAAATGCGTCACATGTCGACGTCACCTTCCCCGAGAGAACGACGTTTTTCACAGCCGAATAGTTTTGCTGACAGTTTTGAATCGACGCGTCGCTTGCACTACAAGCGCCAGATCGCGCAAGTGGCGCAGCCGCCGAACAAACTGGCTTATAACCTGCTTTGTTGTAGAGGGCGCCGTTTGGCAGACGACCGGCGACGAAGGCGTCGCAATTGTTTCCATGTGCGCCTTGAAGCACGACCGTCGCGTCCGGATAGGTGTATTTACAGTTTGTTTCCGCGCCGTCTCGGATCACACAGTCTTTTACTTCTGTGTGATACTTCACGCTGGTCTGAGGAATCTCGTAGGTCGGCGCCTTGGTGTAATAAGAGACCGGCGTAGAGATGGCGTCGTACTGCATAGAAGACGTGTAGTACGAGACATCGGTACGAAGCTGATCATAGGACATCGACGACGTGTGGTACGACACTTCCGTGCGTAGCTGATCGTAGGACATCGACTTGGTGAAGTACTGAACATTTGTCGTCGGATACTTGTAGTCGATGCGATACGAAAACGAATTCTGAAAAGCCACCCGGCACTTTGCATAAGTGGGGTTGGCAATCGCTTTACGGTAGCGAAGCTGCGTCGCCGCCACTTCACAAACTCCGTCGACATAATCAACGTCACTCTTGCCTTCAATAATGGATTCCAAACAAGCGCGACCAGCAGGGTCTGCGTCGTTTTCATCCGAGACCAGAACAATGCTGGCAAGATCCCCTGTGTTCACCAGCCCCTGGTTGTGTTTCAACACACGCGCCAGCGCACACAGTCCACTTTCTTGGTCGATGATGTCGTCCATCACACCGCGCCGAGTGCCGGGGTCGATTTCCGAGAGATCTGGGTTCAAAAGGGCGAGCCGTTTTTTGAAGTCCTGTTCAAAGGACTCCACAGAAACCCCGCGCGCTTTGAACGACGCGTACGTCACTTCCGAGGCTGGGCTGATCAGCGCCACCGGCGCCGGGCGAAAGCTGGTCACCGTGCGATCAGGTTCAACTGACTGCAAAGACCGAATCCCAACCAAGTCGCCTGGAATCCGACCACTTAATGACGAGCCCCTGTGAGCAGCAAGCTGGTCCGGTGCCATTCGCGCAAACTCTTCCACCGCCTGCGAAGGGATTTTGCTAAACGTCGGCGATGTTTTTTCCGGAACAAACTGCGACGTGCTGATGACGTATGCGGTTGCATTAAATGGTACCAAGTTGTTTTGGTTGGAACCCGCAAACATCCGGCTAAACGCATTCGACAGGTTGATCTGGTTGATCCCCATCGTCCCCGAGTTGTCGACAACAAAGAGAAGCTTCAAAGGAGGAAACGAGTCGGCATCACCCGCGGTGGCCTCTGCGTATTGCTTGTCGGCCAACATGCTATTGAGGTCGTCGACCCCTTCGAAAACCATGTTGTTTCCGCAGTTCTGATACCCCAGTGTGATGACCGCACTTAGGATCATCATTGTTCCGATTGGTCTCAGTTTGTTACGAATTGCCTGCATCGCGCCCCCCCACGTCTCGTATCTCAATAGTCTAAAGGAGCAACATCCATGCTCAACCCATGCAGGCGTAAACTAGATCGACATCGCATTTGAATCAGTTCGATACACTCTCAAGCAAGGTGGACGAACTGAGGCCGAGTCGCCAGAGTCCGAACTTACGTTTCATTCGCGAGTTTTCGAATTTCGCAGAACTTCTTGTCAGAACTTAAGTCCAGCCGCTCACAATCTTGTTTCATGCTGAAACGAAGTGGCCGCGAGATGAAATCTGTTCCGGTCTGAGAGAGTCCCGGCAAAGCGCCCCAAGCCCATTGTTAGCTTCTAGTCACATTCAGAAGTTCGACACGACGGCATCACTTTGTAAGTCCAATTGTGACGAGTGTTTGGATTCGAAAACGAAACCAGCAGACCACAAAACCCAATCACCCGATTTCGCCCGTATGTCTAGGAAGGACGTGCGGGTTTTTTTTAGATTTTCTCGACGATGCCTTTGACCGACTGAGCGTCGTTCAGAACGTAGAAATGAAGATTGCGGCACCCGTGTTTCACCAAGTCTCTGGCCTGCATCAGGGCCCACTCGCGGCCGATCTCTTGAGCGCGATCAGGACTCTTCATCACCGCATCAACAAGTGCATCGGGAAGGTCGATGTAAAACGCTTTCGGTAAGGTGCGAAGCTGAGCTGCCGACTTTAAAACCTTGAGCCCTGGGATAATCGGCACCTGGATGCCCGCTTCGCGCGCCGCTTTTTCAAACGCAAAGAACTTCGCGTTGTCAAAAAACATCTGCGTGATCACGTAGTCCGCACCCGCATCGACTTTTCGTTTCAAGTTCAAGATGTCGGCTTTTAAACTCGGCGCCTCAAAGTGTTTTTCCGGATAACCCGCAACACCGACGCAAAAATCCAGAGGGTCGCTGTTGGCAATGTCCTCTAAGAAACGCCCTTGCCGAACTTCGTTGATCTGCGCCACGAGATCCGCCGCATAGCGGTTGCGTACCGTAACCGCCGCCGCGCCAGGCGCTGCGCCAGCCCCCGCGGGGGCCGCACTCACGACGGCCGCCCCGGCCGGCGCGTCTCCGCGAAGTGCTAAGCAGTTGTGAATGCCCAAAAACGAAAGCTCGATCAGTGCGTCTTCGGTTTCCTCTTTCGAAAACCCTTGGCAGAGAATGTGCGCAACGGTGTCGATCTTGTAGCGGTTCTGAATGATGCCGCAGATTCCAAGCGTGCCTGGGCGCTTTCGCACCGTGCGCTTGGAAATGCTACCGTCGCTTCGCTCGTGATACTGAGTCACCGACGAATGCGAGGTCACATCCATCCAAGGCGGATTCAGGGTCGCCAAGATCTCGACGGCATCCAAGATCTCTTTGATCGAAGAGCCGCGCGGTGGCGGCACGATCTCAAAGCTGATTTCAAGTTTCCCGTCAGCGCCCTGAGCGCGCTTGATGTGATCGATGACTTTCATAGAAAGTTAAGCCTAAGGCGCCTTTGCTTTACGCGCAATAAACTCTTCGTATGTCATGTCCTGATCGTCGGTCACCGTACAAGCACCCGCCGCACCCGCGGCGCCTTTTGCTGGACCAAGCTCGATGATTCGATTCGCCGACGTCTGAATAAACTCGTGGTCATGAGTCGTAAACACCACAACCCCTTTAAACCGAACGATCCCCTCGTTCACAGCCGAGATACTTTCCAAATCCAAGTGCGCCGTCGGCCCATCGAGAATCAAGACGTTTGGCCC
>CAKQVW010000211.1 GCA_934277865.1 uncultured Pseudobdellovibrionaceae bacterium
ACAAGAGACACCTCGACTAGCCCTGAGGTTTACCGATAGCGAAAGCAGAGTTGTTGTCTCAAGATGAGCCGATTGCTACGCTTGGTTTTGAAAGAGAGGTCATCATCATGTTTCGTCTCACACTCTCATCGCTCAGTTTTGTCTTCGCACTTTGCGCCTTTTCAACTGCGCAGGCCGCAACCCTGTTTGAAGGCTGGTCCAAAGTCCTGATCTCCGGCCAGCACGTCGGCTACATCGTTCAGCGCTACGAGTTCGACGAAAAGAAAAAAGAATACCGAGCCGTCCACTTCATGAAAATCGCAAGTGCCGAAGCCGGCGGACTCACCGACAGTCTGGTCGCGCGGGCCGACTCTTCCTTCAAGCCAATCAGCTACCAGTACACCGGACTGAAAGACGGAAAGCCGGTGCTCATTGATTCCAACTTCAAAGGCGACAAAATGACGGCCGCCGTAACCGAAGGGAAAGAGAAAAAAACCATCACCAACACGGTCCCCAAGGGGGCCTTCCTTTCGGCGTTCCTGGGTTACGTCATGCTGCAAGGAAAAGAAGGGCTCAAGAAGGGGATCAAATACGAGTACCAAGGTGTCCTCGAAGAGTCGGCATCGATTGTAAAAGGCGAAGCCTTTATTGCGGACGAAGAAACTGTCTCTGGAATTCCGGCCTTCCGAATTCTCAACACCGTCAATGGCGCGCGTTTCATCAGTCTTGCAACCCACAAAGCAGAAGTCCTAGGAACCGTCTCCCCCACTCAAGGGGTGCAAACCGTTTTGGTCGCCTCGATGGAAGAGGCTGTCGCCGGTCACGGCGTCAACTCCGCCGCCCTCACCCAACTTTTTGGTTCGATGCCAAAAGGCAAAGAAAACGAACTCGCCAAGCGAAGCCTGCTTCCGGCCGTAACCGTACCGCCAACAACACCGCCACTTGCGGCGACGCCAGCAGCAACACCTGCGGCGGCTCCGGCCGCACCTTCGATTGCCGTGCCCGCTGCAACACCCGCCGCGACCCCAACGCCCGCTCCCGGCAAAGGAAACTAGCGCATGTTGACCTACGTGATCCGCAGGCTGTTGCTGGCGCTGCCTGTGCTGGTTGGGGTTTCCGCCCTCAGCTTCAGTCTCTTGCACTTCGTGCCAGGCGATCCGGTGGACATCATGTTAGGGGATCAAGCCACCGCAGCCGACAAAGATGTACTCAGAAGAGAGCTGGGTCTTGATCGACCTTTCAGCGACCAAATGGCGTCGTACTTCAAAGGCTTGGTAAAGCTCGATTTGGGAACATCGTTGCATTCGCGGAGGCCCGTTTGGGAAGAAATCGCCGAGCGAGTACCCGCGACGTTCGAACTCACAGCCATTGCGATGCTGATCGCACTCGGCATCGGCATTCCTCTCGGAGTACTCGCCTCCGTCTATCGGCACACGCTCTTCGAAAAATTCACGTTGCTCTACGGACTCCTTGGGATGTCGACTCCAGGCTTCTGGCTGGGACCAATGTTGATTCTGCTTTTTGCGATCAATCTCGATTGGCTACCCGTCAGCGAGCGCGGAGGCCCTGAGCACGTCATTTTGCCCGCACTGACACTTGCACTAAGTTTGTCGGCCATTCTCACCCAGGTGACACGTGCGTCGATGATCGAAGTCGTTCGCGAAGACTACGTTAACGTCGCTCGCGCGAAGGGCTCGGGCCCGCTTCGCCTGTGGTTCAAACACGCATTGGCAAACGCGATGATGCCGATCATCACCATCATCGGTCTTCAGTTCGGCGCGCTCCTCACCGGAACCGTCATCGTCGAAACCATTTTTGATTGGCCCGGAGTCGGAACGCTCTTGTTCCAATCTATCCAGCAGCGCAACTACCCACTGGTACAAGGCTGTGTGCTGTTTATCGCATTTACTTACGTAGCCGTGAATCTGCTGACGGATCTCGCGTATGCGGCGGCAAATCCGAAAGTGAGGCTCTCTTGAAAAAGAAACGCCTTCCGAAAAAATTCTTCGTCGGACTTGCTCTGATCAGTCTCATGGCGCTGGTCGCAATTTTCGCCTCGACACTTGCGTCGCACGAACCAACGACGATGGATCTTTCGGCACGCTACTCTCCACCGTCATCCGACCATCTGTTTGGTCGAGATCAAAACGGTGCTGACGTGTTTGCTCAGGTTGTTTATGGCGCACGAATCAGTCTTCAAGTCGCCTTCACGGTGGTTTTCATCAGCGCGCTCATCGGACTCTTAATCGGCAGTCTCGCTGGCTACCTTGGCGGATGGGTCGACCAGGTGGTGATGCGCTTTTTAGATATGTTCTACGCCTTCCCCGGCTTTCTCCTCGCGCTGTCATTGGTGGCGGTGCTTGGCCCTTCGATTCAAAATTTGATTTTCGCGATGTGCGTGACCGGGTGGACGGGCTATGCGCGGCTCGTGCGCGGAGAAATCTTGCACTTAAAACAGCGCGAGTATGTTGTCGGTGCACTCGCCATCGGCGCTAAGCCGCTAAGACTTCTGACTCGTCATATTTGGCCAAACCTGTTCGGTATCCTTGTCGTGCAAATGACTTTCGGCATGTCCGGCACCATCATCACGGAATCGGGGCTCAGCTTTTTGGGTCTCGGCGCACCGCCGACGGTCCCCACCTGGGGGTCACTGTTAAACTCGGGCCGACGCATCCTCATGGAAGCGCCGCACGTGAGCCTGTTCCCTGGCCTTGCCATACTCACACTCGTACTGGGCTTCAATCTCGTCGGCGATTCACTTCGTGACTGGTTGAATCCTCGAAAAACTTAAGGAGCAAGTCGTGCGCGAAAAAATTGGCGCGTCCATGATCGTAGGGATTTCTGGTTTCGCTCTGACCGCAGAGGAAGCCGACTTCCTGGTGCGTGAGAATATCGGCGGCGTCATTCTCTTTAAACGCAATTTCGAGAGCCCGAAACAGCTGCACGCCCTGTGTGCCGAAATTCGTTCGTTGGCCGATCGAAAAGTCGACAAGGTACCGTTTTTCATTTCCGTCGATCAGGAAGGTGGCCGCGTCGCTCGGTTTCGAAGCCCCTTCACCGAGTGGCCACCCATGGCTAAGGTGGGCGCGATCGATTCCGCAACTGTCGCATTTCGTGTGGCTCAACTCATTGGCACCGAACTCGCCGCCGCCGGTATCAATATGAACTTTGCTCCCTCGGTCGACATCCTCACCAATCCGGCGAACACCGTGATTGGTGACCGCGCACTTGGCACAACGGCCGAAGGGGTGGCAAAGCTCGCCTCCGCAGCCGTTCGCGGATTTATCAAGTCGGGCCTGATTCCCGTGGCCAAGCACTTTCCCGGTCACGGCAACACGTTGCTTGATAGTCACGAAGAACTGCCCGTGGAAAATCGCACACTTGCTGATCTTGAAGCGTGCGAACTTGAACCGTTTCGTCGAGTGATTCGCGCACGTCTCGACTTCATCATGAGTTCGCACATTCTTTTCCCAAATATCGATCCCAAATGGCCGGTCTCCTTGAGTGAGGTATTTCTTAACGACATTCTTCGCCACTCACTTCGCTGGCGCGGACTCATCGTCAGCGATGATCTCGACATGAAGGCCCTCACCAAACATCACGCCGTCGGCGACATCGCCGTACGGGCACTGCAGGCAGGAACAAATGTTCTGCTTTACTGCAACGAACCCGACTCGCCGAGAATCGCGATCGACGCCATCGAAAAGGCCGTTCGCGATCAAACGCTCGCGGCGTCTGTGATTGCGGACAACGCCGCGCGAGTCGCGAAACTCAAGGCCGATCTGAAGCTTGGCACCTCTTCGGACCTCACCATCAAATCTTGGTCGGACGCCGAAAAACTCATAGGGGCCGAATCTCACAAACAGTTGGCTGACGCAGTTCGCGCCGGCAGCGTTCCCGCCTCACTTTTGGAGGGCTAAAACGGTGACGATTTCGAGCCCAGCCGAATGACTTTTTTTCCCAAGTTATAAGGCGCTAGGCCACCAGTGGCTCCAAGCTCTCGAGTCTGCTGAGCCCGTTTTTTGCGCTGCTCTTAGAGGCTGGAAGGCCCACAAAAGCCTTCCGCGCAAAGGAGCAAGCCCATGTCGAATTCCACTTCCGAACGAGATCAGGCGCGAGGCGATCAAGCCGATCGTCATTCCGACCGTCATTCTGGTCGGCGATCACAAGACATTCGCCGTGCAACCGTCAAGGCTCCGACCGCGCCCAGCGCACTTGCAGAGGACCGCGTATTTGGACGACGAGCCGGGTTCATTGGCTTTTCGATTCTGGCCCATCTCGCTCTGCTTGCTGGCATCATGATGAACTCCAATCTCGTCCCCGCCTTGCGAGAAATCGGCGGAGGTGATGGACAGCTTCAAGGTGCCGGATCCGAGGCCGCAGGGAATAATACCGAGATTTCGATCGTCGAAGTCAGCGACGCGGGCACGCCACTCTCTCCGCCCTCAAACGCAGGCGTCATGACCGACATTTCAAGCGAAATCGCGCTACCAAAAGAAGCCAGCACGTCAAAGCCGGCAGAAAAGCCGGCCGAGAAGCCGGTAGAGAAGTCTGTCGAAAAACCTGCCGAGAAACCTGCTGAAAAGCCGGTGGAAAAAGTCGCTAAAATACCCGAGCCACAAACGCTCGCGCCCGTCGTTGCCGCCGAGATCCCGGCAGCGCCGCCAGAAACTTCCGAACAAGTCGATCAACAAGAAGTCGATCAACAAGAAGTCAGCCCGCAAGAGACTCCACCCACGTTACTCGCGACTCCACCAGTCGATTCCGGAAGCGAACAAGCGGCACCTATTTCTGAAGCCGCAACTGAGGTCGCGACCGCCGCTGCGCTCGCGCCTGAGTCAGAAACGGCATCTCAGTCTGCGACCGAAGCCGCACCCGTCGCCGCGGCTTCCACCTTGCCGCCGCAAGAGGCCGAGGGAGATGGCGACGGAGGACGTGGCGGCTCGGCCTCGCAATCCGAACCGGCCACCGGAATTGGTGAAAGTGGAAGTGGCCCAGGAGCGGGCCTCGTGATCAACGGCCCCATTCGCGACGCCGGAGAACTGCGCGCGCTATCAGGCAATCCAAATCCGGTTTATCCGGCACGCGATCGCCTGAAACGCAAAGAAGGAACAGCCGTGATCCTCGGTCAGATTCAACCCGATGGCCGTGTCGGTCGGGTTGTTCTAGAAAAGTCATCGGGCTCAAAAGAGATGGATCTTGAGTCGGCAAAAGCCTTTAAGAGTTGGAGATTCCAAGCCGGCCAAGCTGGCTGGGTTCGTAAACCCTTTCAATTCCGCTTGGTCGGAAACGCAAAGGAAGTCCCCGCACCACTGGGCGAGGTTCTCAAACGCCAGTCCGGAGCGCTTGGCAAATAAGCACCTAAAAAAAGCAAACGCGAATGGCTTGAAAAACCATTCGCGTTTTGCATTTTCGGCCCCAGTAATCTCGCCTACAGCTGCAAACAAGACGAAGATCTGGGTCTACTTAA
>CAKQVW010000212.1 GCA_934277865.1 uncultured Pseudobdellovibrionaceae bacterium
AGTCTTTGATCGAGTTCAAAATTTTATCGCGGTTTTCGATCTTCGAAATCACCAAGCGGTCGTCATCGGGGAATTCGCGCTCAAGATCTTTGGCAAACTGCCCGCTACCGTACTTCGACTCCACTTGCCCGTATCCAAACTGGTTCACGTTCGGCAGGAAAAACTCATGAAGAAGCCGCATACAAAGACGTGTGTCTTCTCCCGACCAATTGTCACCGTCCGAGAAATGAAACGGATAGATGTTCCACTGATCCGGCGGATAGTGCGCTTCAATGATGTCTTTGGCGAGTTTAAATGCCGACGAAATCAGCGTTCCGCCCGATTCACTGGTCGAGAAAAACGTTTTCTCGTCCACTTCTTTCGCGGTTGCATCGTGAATGATGAACCGAGTTTCGAGGCCCCTGTAATGCTTCTTCAACCACGTGTTGATCCAGAAACTTTCCAGGCGAACGATCTCTTTTTGTTCTTCGCCCATCGAGCCCGACACGTCCATCATGTAGATCACAACAGCGTTTGCCTGCGGCTTCGCAACCTGTTTGAACGAACGGTAACGGAAATCGCTTCGAATGGGAACGATGACCGGGTTCTCAGGCGTGTACACACCACTCGAAATATAACGCTTCAACGCACGTTTGTAGGACGATTTGAAGTGCCTGAGGCCCTCTGGCCCCACGGGCGCCAGCCCAGAATACTTGGTTTTGATGGCGTCTTGTCGCGGACGCCCTTTGGGCTTGATATCAGGCAGCTCAAGCTCTTCACCAAGAATGGCGGCCAGCTCTTCCATCGTGATGCCGACTTCGATTTGGTGCTCGCCAGGTTGATTCCCCGCCTCGCCGCTTCCATCTTGTGGCTCGCCGTTCATTGCGTCGCCGGGCTTACCTTGCCCCTGACCAACACCACCCTGTTGTTTGGGGCCGTATTTGAATCGAGGAATGTCGATCGAAGGCACCGGAATTTTCACGAGGTCGTTTTCACGCTTTCCGATCATCTCGCCATGCGTGACGTACTTCTTGAAATTCTCTTTAATCCGCCCGCGAACAATATCGCGGAAGCGGTTTTGGTCCTCACGAATCGACATAGCACCTACTTATTCTTCACGTCTCCGCGAGCGAAGATACTTGCAACATACTGAAGAACATCTGTCGCAGAAATCTCGTCATATCCGTAATCCTTGATCAGACGCGACTTCACGATATCGATCTTCTCCTGCGTCTCCTTATCGACAACAGAAGAGACCAAAGAGGTGAGTTTGATCGAATCTTTTTGATCTTCAAAGAGCTTCAGCTCCAAAGCCTTGTGCAGGCGTTCGTTCGTTTTGTAGTCGAACTTTTTACCTTCAAGCGAAAGTTTCCCGATGTAGTTCATGATCTCACTACGGAAATCCTGCTTGCGAGATTCCGGAATCTCGATCTTCTCTTCAATCGAACGCATCAGACGCTCATCCGGCTCTTCATCGTGCCCCGTGAAGTGATTGCGCACGCGCTCTTTGTGCGTGAAGGCCTTCACATGGTCGATATAGTTCGCGCAAAGACGCGCAAGTGCCGAATCATCTGCCGAAATTGCACGCTGAACTTCACCCTTGATGATCTCTTCGTACTCTTGCTTTACCACACCAAGGAGTTCGCGGAATTCGTTGCGAAGCTCTTCGTTGGAAAGCAAAGCGTGACTCTTTAAACCAGAATCCAATTCATTTAGAACCATGAACGGATTCACCGAACCGCGATTGGCTTGCTGAGCGTTGACCAATGCATTTGAAAGCTTGTCCTGAATATAACGTGGAGAAATTCCATCCAAACCTTCACGAGTCGCCTCTTTACGAAGCTCCTTCACGTTGTCCTCTGTGTAATTCGGAAGCGTTTTGCCGTCATAAAGCTTCAGCTTCTGTAGACGAGTCAGGTTGGCTTTTTTGGGTTTTTCAAGGCGCGTGAGAACCGCCCACATAGCCGCCATCTCGACGGTATGAGGAGCAATCGAAACCCCGCGCAGTTTGCGCGAGTTGAAGTCCTTTTTGTAGATATTCACTTCGTGGCGCCACTTTGTGATGTAGGGAATATCGATCTTCACCGTCCGGTCACGAAGAGCTTCCATAAATTCGTTATCTTGTAGGCGGCGGTACTCCGGCTCGTTAGTGTGGCCGATGATGACTTCGTCGATGTGCGTCTGCGCGAACTTCTTCGGCTTCACTCGGTGTTCCTGCGAAGCACCCAAGAGGTCGTACAAGAACGCGACGTCCAGCTTCAAAACCTCGACGAATTCGATCATACCGCGGTTTGCGACGTTGAATTCACCATCGAAGTTGAAAGCGCGAGGGTCTGAATCCGAACCGTACTCAGCGATTTTACGATAGTTGATATCGCCCGTGAGCTCGGTCGAATCTTGGTTCTTTTCATCCTTCGGCTGGAAGGTACCAATCCCAATCCGGTCGGCTTCACTTAAAACCAAACGCTTTACCCGAACATGTGACAGAACTTTCGAGACGTCACCGTGGTAACGCTCCATCAACTGGCGGAAGATAAATCGAGAAGGCGGCGAAAGTTCGCCATCGATTGCAATACGGAAGTCAGTTTTGTTTCCACGATTAAGCTCTTCCACGATCCGAGGGCGAAGTTCGTCAGGAATCAACAACAATGGCTCTTCATGCATGGGCGACGCGTAAACTTTCACTTCTTTGCCAAGCAAACCCTGAAGCTCACCTTTTTCGTCGACCCATTCGAACGTGTACATCGCGCCCTGATCGGTTTTTGAGTAGCGCTCGACCCCTTTTTTCAGAGAGCGGCAGATGGTCGACTTTGCCGAACCAACCGGACCATGAAGAAGAATGACGCGTTTTTCAGTTCCGTAACCAAGCGCAGCTGAACGAAGGACGTTCACGAGCTTCATCAGAGGTACATCGAGGCCAAAGACCGCATCCCGACCATCGTTTTCTGCGTCATCAAAGAATTTGTAACGCACGATCTGCTTCTTGAAGTCGATGTATTCCTCGGTACCCTTCTCAACGATCATGTCGTACATGCGCTGAAAGGCGTTGCGAGTGACCTTGGGGTTTTCTTTTACCAACGCCAGGTACTCGTCGAATGTTCCGGACCACGTCAGGTCACGAAACTTTTTGTTACCGTTCCAGTCTTTGATAAGACTTGCGAAGTCGAAAGTTGGGGTTGAGTTTCCTGTCGACATCGGCTGATCCCTCCGCCTTGATTTTTAAGGGAGTCTCAGCGTGAGACTTTCCCCTATAAAAAGTGTGACAGACTAGGGCCTGTGAACCAAATCAAAACAACGCATTCATGTAAATGCTGGAAACGCTCTGCATGAGGGGCTCATTTTTAGACGTCCAAACGCACCGAATCGCGAGCGGTGATGATGCCTACCATAAGAAAAACCGTCGTCAGCGAATGACTTTGAATCCGCGAGGCGCCTCTAAGGACCAAAGTTCGGGTCTTTCCTCGACCTTAGACTGGACCGGCTTCAAGTTCATCTTTAGTCGGCTACCGTCACCCGAACGAACTTCGAAGCTGGTGACCTCAAATCCACGCGTTCTCTCGAGAGCAAAACCTTTTTCTGAGCGACACACTTCTTTGGCAGTCTGGTCTTTTTCAGAAATATCGACGAAGCGGCAAGAGATGCCTCGGCGCTTGAATGTCTCTTTAGAGAACTCTCGGTCAAAGAGAATCGCCTCGATTTCCGACGGCGAGATCTCAAGCGGTAAAATACTTTGAAACGCTTGTGAGGAATTAGGAGCGATTACCAACCTTTTCTGCATCGGAAGCAGAATCCGAGTTTCTTCGCGATTCCAGGTAACAGTTCCACCATAAACGCCCATTGCCCCAGTCACTTCGATACGTCCAAAACCAGGCGTTCGAGACACCACTTCAAGCCCAATCGTCCAGTTCTCTGTTTTATCGCCGTCTGCTTTCGACGTGACCTTCGTGGCTGTGCCCTGTCCTCGCCATTGCCCAAAATCCGACTTTGTCGAGCTTCGTTTCGGCACCCATTTCTGTTCAACCGTAGTCACACAACCACTCTGCAGAAGGAAGCACGTAAAAACAGAAACGGTCACACCAAAGGATGTGACCGTTTTCCATGCTCGAAAATTCTGAAGCCTACTATTTTGCGGAAGCTGGTCGACGCTCGGTCGGCGAGACCGCGTCTTTTTGACGATCAATGATAACGATTTTAGCTCGAACCTTTTCAACTGAAACTCCCGATGTTCCGCCCGCGTCGCCCGCGCCGCTTTCTCTTGCGCGTCGCTTGTCCTCTTCTGCCAAGGCCGCGGCCCGTTCATAGAGGCGCTTTGCACGCTCTGGCATACGGAAGTAATAGTAGGCGTCTCCAAGGTGATCGGCAATGATCGCTTCGTTCGGCTGCAGACGATGCGCGTCTTCCAGGACTTTCACCGCATCTTCGAACTGGCCGCGTTTAAACAGCACCCAGCCCAGGGTGTCCATGATGTAACCATCATCTGGCTTCAGCTCGAGAGCGCGACGCGCCATTCGCTCTGCTGCATCAAAATCTGCACCAGTCTCCGCATAGGTGTAGGCCAGAAAGTTCAAAGCCTGCACGTGATCTTCTTCCATCGCCAGAACGGCCTTCATCGTCTCGATCGTTGCCTGACGATCTCCGAGTCGGTCGTGCATGTTGCCAAGGAAATACAAGAGCTGCGTGCTTTGCGGGAATCGCTTCACGGCGTCCTTTAACATCGCTTGCGCCTTCTTATATTCGCGACGCTCATCCAAATGCGACGCATAGAGCGAATAAAACGGAGCATGATCTGGCATATTGCGAATAGCATCTTCGATTACTTCAACGGCTCGGTCGCTCTCGCCGATCAATTTATAGAGATACGAGGCGTGAATACGCGATTCGCCATAGTAGGTACTGCCCACTGGAATCTTAACAAAATGAGGCGCAGCCGACTTGTAGTCCTTCACCTCTTCGTAAACCGCTCCAAGATAGAAACGAACTTTGTCAGCAGTTGGCACTTTCCCAAGAAGCTCTTCCAGCTTCACGATCGCTTCTTTGTAGCGCTTTTCTTGGATCAGGATGAACGCGACCTTCATACGTGCGTTCAAATCGTCCGGATCTGCGGCCTCCATAACCGAGAACTGCTCAAGAGCTTTATCAAATTGCTCGCGCTCGATATACATTTGCGCCAGCGATTCGGCCACGACCGCATTGGGGCCGTGCTTTTCTTGGTAGTTGGAATACAGCTGAAGAGCTTTTTCTTTGCGCCCCGTCGCCTCATAAAGCGCCCCCAGTGAGAGCAGCGGATCGACGAACGAAGGTTTTTGCGTGATCGCCTGCTGAAAGGCATACTCAGCTCGGCCGCCAACATCGTCTTTGTTGTCCTCTAGGCGAACCCGACCCAAATAATACCAACCGATATGTGCGTTCGGGTTGTCGGGGTTCTTCGCCAGCTTTTCAAAACGTGTGGCTGCTTCTGCGAACT
>CAKQVW010000213.1 GCA_934277865.1 uncultured Pseudobdellovibrionaceae bacterium
GTCTTCGTAAGTATTTTCACTTCCACACTTCGGGCATTTGTTCATTTTAATCTCCAATCTCGACGAGCCTAAAGTACCGCCTCTTTCGCTTTCGAGCTACTCCGAAATCCATCCTCTCGATACAATGAGAACTGTAATGCCCGAGTTCAATCGAAGACGCTTTTTATTGACCGTCACAGCCGCTGGCGCCGCGACAGCCGCAATTTCAAGCGCCTGGTTTTTTCCGAAACCCAACGACGGTGTCCGCACAAGTCGATTCCTGCGATTTGGCCAGTATCATCGCGACCCACGATTTCAACTCTCAAAGTTTTATTCTGCGAAGTCGCTTGCCGAAAAACGAGTTCTTCAATTGAACTTAGAAACTCACAAATGGGAGACGATCGACGTCTCATCAGCCCCACATGTGGTTGAGACTCATCCAACTGAATCCAGATACTCGCTCGCGGCCACTCAGAAAGCCGACACGATAAGCGTTGTCGATTGGGAGCAGCGGGCCCAAACATTCGAGCATATCTTGGCTGATGGACATTTTTTCTACGGCCACGGCGTGTTTGCCGAAGACGGAAGTTCCATTTTTGCGTCGACCTACCATGCGACGAAGCCGGCCTCTATCATGCAATTTAGCTTTCCCGAATTACGTCTGGTCAGGAAATTCGACCTCCCCTATGGACTGTCGCACGAACTTCTAACGTTGGATTCCAATTACCTTCTGCTCGGAATTTCTGGCTTGAACCAAAAAAAAGGACCTGGATTCGGAGTTCTTGAGCTGAAAACTTCAAAGTTTTTTCTATTCCCAATAGAGGACGTCAAGCGGCCACTGATCTCCGCGATTACTCACCTTGAGAAACTCTCCTCTGGCTTTGTCGGAACCTATAATGAAATCGAAGGAGACGTGAGACGTCCAACCGGCCTCGCATCTTTAATCGGGGACAGAGTTGGATTTGATTTAACTCCGGAGGTGTCCAAACTTGATTTCGAAATTCTCAGCCTCGCCTTCGACACGAATAAACAGCAGATCTGGGCCACCGTTCCAATGGCTGACAAGATCATCATTTGCGAAGAATCGTCGCAGAAAATTCTCGAAGAAATTACCGCCGAGCAACTGCGAATGCTGGCGGGATCTCGAGTCACCGCAGAAAGCGATCTGCGACCACTGGGGCTTGCTCACGATTCCGCAAGAGGTCTCACCTATGTGGTAACCGCAGAAGTGGTGCTTGTTCTAGAAACCGCAAACCGTAACGTTTCGAAGATCATTCTTAAACCGCACGTCGGCTACTCTGCTCACGCACGCTTAGCGTGAACGTCCAAAGCCAATGCCAGTTGATCCACGCCCCGAGTATCGCGAAGTACGGCGTAAAGCGCACGTAGATCGTAAAAAAGATGCCGATCTGAAGTCCAACAATCAATGGCACCAAGAGGTAAGCCAATCGACGACGCAAAAATGCGAGTGGCGCAAAAAACTCGACGCCTACGGCGAAAACGGCGAGCGCCTTACACAGAGTGGGAAAACGGATGAATAAATCGTTCAGCGCAAACAGGTGCGCCAATGCGTTGATGTCAGCATACACAATCGAGGAACGAAAGAGATAGTTGCGAAGTGTATCCGTCGTCAGCCAGTCAATTCCACCATAGCGAAGCTTTGCGACACCAGCCGCAAAGTAGGCAAGCACCAAAATGAGCTGAACCGTACGAAGTGCCATTCGATCAGCGAAAGCCGAGTCCTTTGCCTGAGGCCTTCCCGTTTTGTTTCGCCACCAGCTATCGAAGCTAAATGACTCACTGGCGCGCGCGAAGGCCATAGGTAAACCGGCCAGCACCACCGGCATAAAGAGATGTCCTTGGAACCCAAAGGAATGTCCGTGCAAAGTTACAATCAAACAAGAGACCCACCAGATCGGCGCAACGAACCGATAAAAGAAGCCGAACATACAAAGTACCGTCGTCCAGCGCCAGAGATGAAAAAGAGCTTCGATCAAATCTGCCGACGGCGGCGCCCCAAGAAAGAGATTGAGACTTCTGGGAAACCAAAAAGCCTTTGGTACCTCGATCCATCGCAAGAAATAGTCATCGCTGGACATTGTGATAAAAACGACATAAAAAAACAGAACGCGAAATACCGACAAATTGAATCGCTCGACAACAGGATCCAGCTCGGACGTTCGACTACCTTCGTGCCCCATGACGAGGTTCCACAAGCCGTTCACTTGTCACCCGCCACTTCCAATCGAAGCAGGGAATGCCGTCTGTACAAGCTGCGGACTTCTTCTTTTCCCAACCGGCGACGAACAAACTCGTCCCACGGAATCTCGTGCCGATAGAGTAGCATCCTTTTGTAGGGCAATTCGCCGTTTGCGACTCGTCTCGTGTTCAGCCACTCGAATGCCGCCTCAAATTTTTCGCGAATACGAGAAGGGTCGTTCTCGACAAACAAGGCCTGGCGAAAGGAAGAACCCCAAAACGGTCGAAGTTCTTCGCCAGCAGACAGTGGCTTCGCCCGCCCATCGTGGGTCTCAACCACAACCGAGTGCTGAATCATGACTGAATCAGGCACAAACACTTTCGAATACATCGGATAGTTGGAGAACGGAAACACACTATCAGCACCAGCCACAATCGCCGCTAGCGAGCCGAACAAAACGAGCCCGAATATCAGTTTCATAATTCCGTCGTGGACGTGCATCTCGTTTCACTATACTTCAAATTGTTTCAATTTGTAGGGATCAAATTTGTACGTCCTGACGCGACTCATGACTACTCGGATTTTTGCTCAATCTGAGTTCTAATAAGAATATGAGCATTGGGAAAAGTAGATACACAAGCCCCTTGGCAGTCGGCATCCTCCGGTCACTCGGCGTGAGCCTCTGCCTTCTCTGCCTTCCTGCATTCGGCAACACGGCCGCTGATTTGTCCAATCTCGACTGGCGCTCGGCCGTGCGTCTGGCGGAGACGAATAATCCCGAACTTCATGCTGCCCTTGAAAACCTCAAGTCAGCCGAAGCCAAGAACCGCAGCGCCTATTCGGCCTTTCTGCCGACAGTACGCGGGAACATCGGCTACGAATCAACCGAGAGGTCTGGTACGTCCAGTGTTCCAGTCACAACTGGCACCGGCTGGACCGCCGGTCTTCAGGGAAACCTAAATCTGTTCGCCGGCTTTGGCGATCACGCCAAACTTGAACAAGCCGATGCGGATCTGGCATCTGCGCACGCCGCGCTTCGACAAACACGCGCCAAGATTTCTCAAGAACTGAAGACCGCATTTGAATCAAATGTCTTCGCACGTAACTCCGCTAAGCTAAGTGGCCAGATTCTAAAACGACGCGAAGAGAACTCAAGGCTGGTTCAACTGCGTTTTGAGAGTGGACGCGAAAACAAAGGCAGTGTTTTGTTATCCGAAGCCTATCTTGAACAAGCTCGCTACGACGATCTTCAAGCAAACAACAGTGTTCGAATTTCGACCGCCGCACTGGGGAAAGTATTGGGTCTCGAAGAAATTGAGATCGAGAAGTTAAATCTCGTTGGCCACGTTCCGACCGAACCTCCACCGCAGACCCGACCAGATTTGCAGAAACTTGCCGAATCGACGCCAGACTATTTGGTGGCCAAAGCCCAGGCGGAGAGCGCCGCACAGGCAAAACGGGTCGCGCGCGCGGCCTTTCTTCCCTCTCTGGACTTGAGCGCAAACCTCAATCGACGAGGAAATGACTTTTTCCCTGATACGACAAACACACAATCGGTTGGACTGTCGCTTTCTATTCCACTGTTCACAGGCGGCAAAAACTATTACGGGTTTCAATCGACATCGGCGCTAGCATCGGCGGCCGACCTGCAACGAGAGAATGTCCTCCGTGAACAACGACGAAAACTGGAGGCGGCCTGGGCGTCCTATCTCGAAGCCAACCTGAAACTGAAAGCCGACGAGAGTTTCCAGAAAGCATCTGTGGTCCGTGCCGAGATCGCTCGTACCCGATACAACAATGGCCTACTGAGTTTTGAAGACTGGGATGTCATTGAAAATGATCTCATCATCCGTCAGCGAACGATTTTGAACACCAAGAGAGACCGCGTGTCGGCTGAGGCCGCATGGGAACAAGCGCAAGGAGCGGGAGTCTGGAAATGAAGAAACTCAAGATAGGGATCATCGCGCTCGTTCTGGTGGCTTCTGGCGGAACTTGGTATTTCCTGCGATCAAAATCGGCGAAAACCAACACCGTCGCAACTCGTGAGTACCAGTTAGAAAAGGGTGATATTAGCATCACGATCAAATCTACCGGAACCGTTCAGCCAGAAAACCGGCTTGAGATCAAACCCCCGATTGCTGGTCGAATCGAATCGGTCTTGGTGAAAGAGGGCGAACGTGTTCGACGCGGACAAGTTCTTGCCTGGATGAGCTCGACAGAAAGAGCGGCTGTGCTAGATGCCGCTCGGGCAAAGGGCGCAGACGAAGTTGCTAAGTGGGAGGACCTGTATCGCGCAACTCCGGTCATGTCTCCTATCAGCGGCACGCTGATCTCTCGCAAGGTCGAGCCTGGGCAGACCTTCACATCGACAGAACCGATCCTCGTTGTGTCGGATCGCCTGACTGTGAAAGCGCAGGTCGACGAAACGGATCTTGCTCAAGTGAAGAACGGCATGAGTGCGACAGTTCGCCTGGATGCGTACGCCAGTTCCGATATCCCCGCAAAAGTTTCCCGCATCGCATTTGAAGCTACGACTGTGAACAACGTCACCATGTACCAAGTCGATGTCACTCCTATTGAAACTCCGGCATTCATGCGAAGTGGTATGACTGCATCGGTTTTATTTCAGCTTGAAGAGCGTAAAGACGCACTACTGATCCCTAACGACGCTATTGTACTTGAAAAAGGTCAGAGCTTTGCTCGGCTAAAATCTACCGATACAAAATCCAACAGCGAAAACCGGCGTCCGATTACTTTGGGAGTCAGCGACGGAAAAATGACCGAGGTTCTAGAGGGATTGGCAGCTGGAGACGTCGTATTGGCACCACGTCTTTCTGAAAACCGAGCGGACAATGGCTCAAGCAATCCGTTTATGCCAACTCGGCCCGCTGGTTCGGGAACTGGACGAAATCGCCGATGATGGAAGTCAAAGATCTGTACAAAACCTACCGAATGGGAGAGTACGAGGTTCACGCAATTCGCGGAGTCTCATTAAAAATCGAAGACGGCGATTTTGTGGCAATCATGGGGCCCTCGGGAAGTGGAAAATCCACACTGATGCAGGCTCTCGGCCTTTTGGAGTCTCCAACTTCGGGCTCTTACCGAATTGATGGCAAAGAGGTTTCAGGTCTCACGGATGACGAACTCGCAGTTTTACGCCGGGAAATTGTGGGATTCATCTTCCAACAGTTCCACTTGCTAGCGAAACTCGACGCGAGAGAGAACGTCAAATTACCTCTGCTGTATAG
>CAKQVW010000214.1 GCA_934277865.1 uncultured Pseudobdellovibrionaceae bacterium
CGGCGGCCTCGAGGCTGACAAAGCAAGGCTCGTGGCGCAAATCGCCGCGCAGTTTATTGGACTCAATTGCATGCTCGCGGTTTTGAACATGGTTCCGATTCATCCGCTGGATGGCGGAAAGATTCTCGCGCGCTTTCTTCCGTACAAAGCAGCACGCTGGTTGGAAGAACGTGAGACCATGCTTTCGATGATCCTCTTGCTTTTGTTTCTTACTGGTTTTGCACGGCTGTTGTCGTATCCGGCTTCTTGGATCGCCGGCAACTTTGCCGGCTTCGCACAAAGCGTGCTGGCGATGATCGGCTTTCAGGTTTAGCTGTCTGGTTTTGTTGAAAGATGGGAAAAAATTGAAATGACCTCAGAAAAAAACGACCAATCATCGACACCGTCGTCTGCGCCCTTGTCGTCGGCGATTCAAATCAGTCGCGCCAGCGAAAAGCCCCCCAAGGGCTCGATCGTTATGAGCGGCATGCGATCGACGGCTCAGATTCACATCGGGAATTTCTTTGGTGCGATGAAACCCTGGTTGGATCTGCAAAACGACTACATGGGGTACTACGGTGTCATGAACTGGCACGGGCTGACGACCAAGTACAAAGAACCACACGAGGTCATGAGCTTTGCACGCGAGATGTATGCAGAATGGATCGCTTGGGGTCTTGATCATGAAAAAAACGTGATCTTCATTCAAAGCGAAGTTCCTGAGCACATCGAGCTCACGATGTTTTTTATGATGTTGACGCCGATGTCGTGGTTGGAACGTGTGCCCACATGGAAAGATGCGGAAGAAGAGGCCAAAGCTAGCGACACGCACAACCTCGGGCGCTTTATGTATCCGGTTTTGCAGGCAGCCGACATTGCGGTCTACCGCGGAACGCACGTGCCAATTGGTCAGGATCAGATTCCGCACCTCGAGCTATCACGGGATATCATCAAACGGTTTAACTTCCTCTATGGCGGAAACCTTCCAGAGCCCAAACCCATTTTCAGTTCGACGCCCGTCTTGGTCGGAACGGATGGGCGAAAGATGTCGAAGTCCTATAACAACGCCTTTGCGCTCACTCAGAGTCCCGAGGACGTCGCCAAAACGCTGCGAGCCATGCCGACCGACCCAGCACGTGTGCGTCGCACCGATCCCGGTGATCCAGCCAAGTGCCCGGTCTTTAGTTTCCACAAGCTTTACTCGCAGCCTGACGATCTCAAGTGGGTCGAAGAGGGTTGCAAGTCGGCCAGCATCGGCTGCGGCGACTGCAAAAAACGACTTGCCGAACGTATCAACGAAAAGATGGCAAAGCCGTTTGCGATCAAGCAGGAGCTTTTGTCGAATCCCGAAAAGCTCGACTCTCTCATTGCCGACGGTTGCGCGCGGGCGCGGAGCGTGGCCAAGCGGCAGCTTGAGCAGGTCAAAGATTGGACCGGCTTTAAACCAAGCGGCGATTGGGTTTGAGATCCCGAGGCGGCGCGTGACTCGCGCGCTGCGGCAACTGGCAAACGTGGTGAAATTTGGGGCACTTGAAAAGATAGGTTGAACTAGACCTTTGGCCTTGGTTTGATTCTCGTGAAGTCCTAATCGTCATTGGGACCAGAGGGGGAATAGCGATGTCAGTTGCAGGGCGTTACCTCGTCCAGTTGCCTCATTTTGAAGGCCCGCTGGCGCTCTTGCTCTATCTCATCCGCAAGGAAGAGATGGACATCTTCAACATCAATATCAACTCGATCACCAAGAGTTACCTCGATCACATTCGGCTGATGAAGGAACTTGATCTTGAGGTCGCTGGCGAATTTGTTGCGATGGCGGCGACGCTGATTCACATCAAGGCCAAGATGCTTCTCCCGCAATACAACGAAGAGGGTGAAGTTGTTGAGGTCGAAGATCCCCGTAAAGAGCTTGTTCAAAAACTTCTCGACTACCAGCTTTACCAAGATGCCGCCAAAAAACTCTACGAGCGTCCGCTGCTTCGTCGCGATGTTTGGCCGCGTGGCCTGCGCGAAGATCTGCGCGGTGACGAACCTGGCGAAATCATCATCGAGGACGAGGGGCTTTTTGGCCTGATCGCAGCTTATCGTCGTGCGATGAAAAAGGCCGAGCGCCTGGTGCACAAGGTGCGTCCAAAGACGCAGTCCATCGCCGGTCGAGTTCTTGAGATCAGTCACCGTTTGAAAGTGGGCTCCAAGGTTTTGCTCCACGATCTTCTCAATATCGGAGATCAGTCGTACCGCAACCAGCTCTTGATCACGTTTCTTTCGATGTTGGAGCTTGGTCGTCTTGGTTTTGTGACGCTCTTTCAAAACGAAACCTATGGCGATCTTCATATCGAATTGAAAAAACCCATTGAACGTAACGTCCTCGAACGCGTTCAAGAATTTGATTCTTCCAACGCCGACCAGATTGCCAACTCCATCATCGGCGAAGCCATGATCGAAAAAGAGATCTCAGGCCAGGAATCGGCTCAGGTTCACTTGGGCGAAATGATGGAAACCGGTCACGAGGAAAATGTCTTTGAACACGTCGAAGCGGTTCTAGACGAATCCGCTGTGCAGGGCGCTGTCGCAGATGCGATGGAAAGCGCTTCCGATGAAGAATTGCTGATGGCTGAGCAGGAGCTCGGTCTTGTCGATCAACCGCTTCAGCCAAGTGCTGACGGTGAGGGAGAAGCCAATGTCTGAGATGGAAAAAGAAATCCCTTTGGAGACGGAAAACCAGGGCCTCGAAGCCGATTCAGGCGAAGCGACCCAGGGCAGCTTGGCGGATCAGCTGGCCGCCCTGACGGCTGACAACGCGGCCGAAGGTGAATCCGCGAATGTCGCGGATCACGAGTCATTGAATGTGGAATTTGCCGCCGCGGATTTGGATTTCATGGACGCTCCGGAAGGGGAAGTCGCAGCAGAACCGCTGGCCGAGACGCAGCCAGAGACGCAGCCAGAGACGCAGCCAGAGACGCAGCCAGAGACGCTGGAAAATCCGATGATTGTCGGCGAAGCGGAACAGCTTCCGATGTTGGGTCTTGAAGAGGGTGCAAGCGAACTTGAAGAGGAAGAGTCTTCGGAAGAGCCGACCGAGTTCATTGACCACGACAAGATGGTTTCGATCGTTGAGTCGCTTTTGTTTTCAACGGACAAACCGCTTAGCATGGCGACATTTAAGGCCTTGTTTAAGGGATCCAATATTCGCACGAAGGACATTCAACGTGCGCTTGATCAATTGGCTTCCAGCTACGCGGCACCAGATAAAGGGGTCACGCTTGAAGAGATTCACGGTGGCTTCCAGCTTCGTACAAAGGTCGATAACACCGAGTACTTGAAACGCCTGGCGAAGGTACGTCCGTTCCGTCTTTCGGGCCCAGCCCTCGAGGTGCTTGCGATCACTGCCTACAAACAGCCGATCACCAAAACCGAGGTCGATCAGATTCGTGGTGTCGAGTCCGGTCACTTGATGCGTGCGCTGATGGAGCGAGGCATGGTCAGCTTCGGAGAAAAGTCCGATCTGCCGGGCCGCCCGATGACCTATGTGACGACACGCAAGTTTCTTGAAACCTTCGGACTTCGAAACTTGAAAGAGCTTCCGACACTGGCCGAGATCGATGATCTGCTTCCAGAGGGAATCGGCGGCGAAGAAGAAAAAGAAACACTGTCCGATTTGACATCGTCACTTTCGACAGAGGTTGTTTCTTCGTACTCGGTTGCCGAAGACGAGCTTCAGGACATTTCCGAAAGCCTCAAGGTGATCGACACCACCTCCGAATTTTTCGAACAAGAAAAAATCCGCCAGCGTGTGGAGCGCGATCGCGAGCGCGCGCAAGATATCCGCGAGCGCCTGACAGTGGGCGAGGATGTCGAGGAGAAGGATCGTCGTTGGCTTTCGCGCTATGAGGCGAAGCAAGAGCAAATGGCGCAAGCCGCTCAAGCCGGCGAAACATCGGGACCACTGATCGTCGACGACGAAACGGGTGATCAGGCAAACGAAATGGCTACACCAAGCGTCGCCGGTGAACTGGCGGCACTTTCTGATGAGTCCATGGCGGCTGATGTGATGGAAGCCGCTGACGGCGAAATGGCCGAACTTGACGGTCGTCTGGACTACGACGATGCCGAGTCGTACTCGGCCGACGAGCCAGCAGACCATGAGCCAGAAGACCAAGAGCCAGAAGACCAAGAGGCAGAAAAGTGAGTTTGAAAGATCGAAAGTTTTCGATTCTGAAAATCGGTCTTTCGATCTTTATTCTGTATCACCTTCTCGCTGTGATCATTCTCCCTATGGGAAGCGGTCTCATTATTCGAGAGCTGGGACGCTACTTCACGCCGTACGCAAATCTTCTGCAGCTGAATACGACCTGGCAGTTTTTCTCGCCAGGCCCGAGCCCCATTTTTTACCTCGAATATAGTTTCTTGGAAGAAACCGAGGACGGTGAGGACTTTGAAACCGAACCGAGACTTTTGCCCGAGCGTCGTCAGACTTTCGGTTACAGTGACAACTACAACCGCCGCTTGTTTTCGATGCGCTTTTTTTCGTTGAACCAGCAGCGCATGGAGCTCTACCTCGTGCCTTGGCTCTGTCGACAAAATCCCAAGGCGATTCAGGTCACGGTTCGTCAAAAGTTTGGCCAGATCAAGAGCGTTGAGCGTGCTCGCACGGAACGTGAGCTAGAGGATTTCTCCCAGATGGCCGAACCGATGAATCTGCCAAGTTCGACTCATTCGTGTCCGCGTGAGGAGTCGACATGATCAAGGCTTTCGACGGATTCTTTTTTCGCTTCGCGAATCCGCACGGTGCGGCTCTGTTTCGTATTCTGTTTTGTGTCACCTTGTTGATCAATCTTCTCATGCGGCTTCCCTTTACCGAACTCTATTACACCGAACTCAGCGGTGTGCCGGTGGATGGGGCCACCAAGATCTTGCCGCTCTTTCACCAGCCGATTTTTGAATGGTATCCAAAATCTCTGATGCAGGCCTACTTCATGGAAGGGGCGCAGCTGATCGCGCTGGTGTGGCTTCTGATAGGAGCGTGTGGCCCAGTGGGATCTCGGCTGCTGGCCTTCTTGGCGCTGCTGACACACGTCGGACTCATGCAGCGAAATATTTCGATCGTCTACGGGGCTGACATCGTTTCGACGTTTTGGCTCTTTGGACTATGTTTGATGGACACAACAGAAGTTTGGTCCTGGCGAGCCTACAAAAGAAAAAAACAAGCCGGCACGAAGTCAGATATTTGGATCGAGCCGGTTTGGTCGAGGACGCTCACCTCGGCGGGGCTTCGAATTTCTCAGATTCAGCTCTGTCTGATTTATGGCTACACCGGTTTTGAAAAGCTCAAAGGTGGGGACTGGTGGGACCAGACAGCCATTTGGAAGGTGCTTGGAAACGAGCAACTGATGACGTCCGACTTAAGCTTTTTGAAAGCGGTTCCTCTGGTGATTGGAA
>CAKQVW010000215.1 GCA_934277865.1 uncultured Pseudobdellovibrionaceae bacterium
ATATGGGTGTAGCTGCGACGCCGCACGCCCTGATCCGCGTCTTTCGATCCATAGTCGCATCAAGAAACAAGTGATTCCTATCCAACCCGTTTGCGCGGTTGAATCCGGCGTCGGACGGCGCGGTTCGGATCGTTAAAGAGTGTCATTAACAGGACCGCGCGATCCTTGTGACGCTTGGATTTTTCAATTACATGTGAATGATACCTTTCTTGCAGCGATTCCCGTTCTAAAGAGTGGTTTTCCAAAGCAAAGGCGATTCCATCACCTTCCGTCAAACACGCAGCCTCTAGTGCGAGGCAGACTTCATCAATATCTCTGCTCTCAACAGCTTGATCGAGTACAATACTCGACCTGTCATATCGATTCAAAGTATCCGCCCCAAATAGCCAATGCTTTGAAGCTTCAAGCGGATCCCATTGCTGAAGGTACTGCTGAAGAAGCTCCAGGCGCGGCATGAATCGATACTCCTCATCGGGTAATTGAACAGAATCGATATGAAGACATCGAATGTTGGACTCTTTAGATTGATGCCTTTGCCCAGTTTGCAAAAAGGACCAGGCAAAAAACCTATTTATTGATTCATTTTCGTCGCTACTGAAGGTTCCGTGCGTGAGCTCCGTCTGATTTAAAAACTGGAAAAGATCTCCCTGAGATGCGCTGGCTCTTAGAAGATCTAGAATGGCAAAGGAATAGCTGTCGTATTCGTCGATCTGATTTAAAGTGGATGATCTATAGATTGAGGCGCTGTAGGGATCCCAGAAATCCAAAACCGTCTGAACGACCTGTAAGTCGGACATCTTTGTTTCAATTGTCTTTGATTGCATTGAGAGCGGTTGATAGCTACCGCGGGAGGCAAGTTGAGATCAAGATAAGGGGACGATCATTGTTGGTCAACAATGGAATACTTCTAGTACAACTCGGCGTCAGGCAGGTCTGCGAGTATTGGAACGGCAACGAAGCGTCGCAAGACGGGCCGACTTTCTGCTGACGGCTTCTTGTTCAAAAACTTTGAAGACGTTCAAAATTTTTGAATGCGCTAAGTGCGCGGAACTTATCATTTTATAACTTTCACTGTTCAAAAAATTTGAATGCTTTTTGCCGACGGCCAATGCAAGGAGTCGACGAATCCTCACTCCTTCCGGTGACTTCGCAATTTAGGGCCGCTTTTGGCACAGCCTTGCAATAGATATTGGTGAGAGGTGTTCGCCGGGCGGCTTCGGTAGAAATCGGTGGTGAGTCGCCCCTAGTGCTCGCGGCGAACAGAAGGGAAGAGAGTATGAACCCGATGTCAAACAACTCTAACGTGCTCGATGAAATCGACTCGGAACCACGCCGTCACCAGCCCATCACCAAGCCGTAGCCGTGGCTACGACAAGAAATTTTCGAAACCGAACAAACGCAATTCGTTTCAATAACTTCGACTACGACTCAATAACCGACCCTTCGTGCATGACTACACTCTAGGACATTTTTTGGGACCAAGTCCCGCGACTCGCCCCGTCTCGACTCAAAAACCACCGAATAAGTCGGTGTCGCATCCAAATATGAATGCAACCTCGCGAAGCCGATGGCTCCGCGATCCAGTGAGGTGTGCGTATGCACAAACGGCCAAAGTGGGAGTGCAAGGCTTCCGCATGGCGTCTCAATCCCGTTAGCCGCGAAGAGCTGCGGCAGATACTTGATTCTATTTTGGAGTTATTGGAAATTGGCAAAAGTCATCGACCTCTTGCCAATCGGTCGCTGACGCCAGCCCAAGAAAAGCTCGCCGCTACCGATACGATGCGCCTTCCACAAAGGAGGACAAATGTATAAGTGCGCGATCTACACGCGAGTCAGCACCGAAGAACAAGCCGAAAACCCCGAAGGGTCGATCAAAAACCAAGAGATGAGGCTTCGTGAGTTCGTAAAGCTTAAGAACATGGTGGTACCATTTGGCGAGGTCGCGGCGGTGTTTAGCGACCCGGGCGTCTCGGCCAAGGACATGAACCGTCCGGCGTTCCAGCGGCTTCTTCGCGCAATCGAAGAGGGCCAAGTGAACTTAGTTCTGGTCACAGAGCTTTCGCGATTCACGCGGTCGATGAAGGGCTTTTCACTACTGCAAGAGTTCCTTAAAAAACACGGCTGCGAATTTCTCTCGATGCGGGAAAACTTCGACTCATCATCTGCCACAGGAAATCTCGTCATGACCATTATGGCAACGCTTGCCGAGTTCGAACGCAAGCAAATCGCTGAGCGCATCTCTAACTCGTTTCATGAGCGTGCAAAGCGTGGCCTCTATAACGGCGGCTCCGTTCCATTAGGGTATCGTATCAATGAGGAGCGATCTGGCGGGCTTGCCATAGTACCCGAGGAAGCAGCCCTAGTTTGCCAAGTGTTCGAGACATTCCTAAAGGAAGAGACCCTCGCCGCGACCACGAAACGCTTAAACCATGAGAACGTGCTGTTCCCTCGTGCGGTTCGTGGTGGTGGGTCAGTACGAGGGCGCATTTGGCAAATCCACATGCTTCAGCAGCTTCTTCACCACAAGGGCTATATCGGCGTGCGGGTTTTTAAGGATAAAAAAGGTAACACACATGAGGCCAAGGCCGTATGGGAGCCGATCATCGACGTTGAGACGTTCGAGCGCGTGGAAAGGCTCCTCGAAAAGAACCACCATCGTCGGCGGAAATATGGAACAAGTCGGTATCCTTACACGTTGTCTGGTTTGTTCTTTTGCCGAGTGTGCGGACACAGGCTTGCCGGGAAATCCGCTCACGGACGAGGCGGAAAGATCGCATACTATGCCCACTCTTACGCTGAGAAAATGCAAGCGAACCTCGGCAAAAAAATCAAGATGTGCGACGGACAGCTTCACCGTATCCAAGCGGTCAAGATCGAGCCGCTTGTGTGGAGGGACGTGAAGGAGTTCCTTATAGGTAATCTTGCACAAGAATTGCTGGCGCAGGCGAAGGCCACAATGCTGAGCGAATCCACAAAATCGCGACGTGAAAAACTAGAGACTGCTGTCGCGAAGATGGTGGCACAAATCGAGACCCTTGCCGCACGAATCGCGGAGCTACCGAAAGGCATTGATCCCAATTCGCTCTATACGCAACTCGAACGACTACAAGCGAACAAAGAGACCATCGCTACCGAGTTAGCCGTGACCGATGGTGGGCCGTTAACAGAAGAGATCGTGAGTCTTGAGAATTTGGAGGCATTTACCAAAGGCTTGCGTCACCAGCTTGAACAGGGCGATACAAAACCCGAGCTGCAGGTGGCGATCATTCGTAAGATTGTCGAGAGAATCGAACTACTGCCTGACGGCTACGAAATCTCGTTCCACATCGGTCAGAACCACTATCGGGCCGAGTCGGGGACAAACCTCGGCTCGGCCGCTTTTCATAAGGCTAACGCCATCTGCTCCGGCGCAAGGCCCTTCGATACGCGAACCAGCGAAAAAATACGGCTGGTTCGACTTTTTTATTGATTGGTGGAGGCCATCCTAATCTTTGCGAACCGGAGCCGATCACGTTACGGATGGCGGTCACGGCTTTGTGGAAGCAAGTGAACCGATAGACCCTGCGCGGAGCTGGCGCGAATGCGCTGGGTTTAAGAATGGAGACGAGAGCAGTTGGGAGCCTATCTGGCGGCGTCCAGCCTTGCTAGGAATGCGGACGGCGGTTCAATAACGATGCCTTGAAAATTCCCGAGCGGCAAAAGATGCTTTTTGTCGCCGGTAACCAGGACGTCAGCGCCGCCCATCAAGGCGACCTCCAGAACGAGGTTGTCTCCCTCGTTCGCTGTCGCGTGGATCATGCCGCCTGGAACAAACACCGAGGAAACCGCCGAAATGTCATCTAGGAACCGATCCACGCGGGCCTTTTCCAGATCGAGCTTGCCGAGCAGATTCCTCCTCACCTCATGCAAAATATTGGCACCGCTAATGAGCAAGAATTCTCGGCTCAGAGCCCTTTCTATGACCTTGAGAGGCTTTCCGCCAAAAGCGATGGCAGATATATAAACGTTGGCGTCTACGCAGGCGCTCAGTTGGCCGCCAGGTCTATTCTTCAAACGGGCCACCGAAGTCTTTAGGGGTCAATTTTTTGCGTTTAGCCGCCTGCTTACCCTCCGTAGCCAGAGCTTTGAGGTTGCGTTGGGCTTGGTATTGCCGAAAGGCTTCCCGAATCAGTTCGCTGATGGTCCGGTGTTCTTCTTTAGCGACCTTCTCGATCTCCTTCCCCATTGCGACAGGGAGGGAGACTGTGATCGTTTTTAGTGACGGCATAGGCTTCACCTCGGATAAGAAAAAATCTTAATTTATCATATCCCAGCTTCCACATCTTGTATAGGGGAGAAATCAGTGCGATTCGTATCGAATTGAGACTTGCACTGGACCGAAGTGTCTTAAAACACTCTGGATTCCTGGCCAAAGAAAAAGGCCCGCCATTTTGAGGCGAGCCTTTTGGCTCATTCAAGCGTCAACTTACAAGGTGATTTAGATCAACGTAGGATTCCAGCAAAGCCAAAAACGTTAGATGACCTGACTCTTGAAGTTTCAGAAGTAGCAATTCAAGAAGTGGTCGATGAGAAATCTAGAACCTTGGCCAGCCATGCCGGTGTCACAATTGATTTTGAATTCAACAAGAATGTACTGAATCCCATTATGTGCGAGCCAAATCACTTCCGCAGAATGATTGCCAACTTAATACAGAATGCCATTGAAGCCAGCCCCAAGGACTCCTCCATTTGTGTTGGAGTTCGCCGCGAGAAGGGCCAAGTCCTTATTGAAATCGCAGATCAGGGCTGCGGGATTGCTCCAGATGTCCTACCTAAGCTTTTCCAGCGTGGAGTCACCTTTGGTAAAGAGCACGGAACAGGTGAAGGACTTTCGTTTGTTAAGTCCAAAGCAGAAGAGTTTGGTGGCGCCATTTCAGTCGTTGAAACATCAAGCTCCGGGACGATCTTTCAGCTACGGTTGCCTTTGGCGGAAACCAAGGCCCGTTTTCAAGCTATGCCAAGTCTAAGTTCTTGCGAACAAATGGCCATCTTGGACGACGAAATCGAGTTTCAAAAGTTCGCCTGGGCACACAAACCTGGCCACCGCGAATACTTCAGCTCACCTCATGCTTTGCTGGAGTGGGTTGAAACTTCGCCAGGGGCCCCTAGTTTCGCTTATCTGGTGGACTTGCATCTAAGAGATGTCGTCAATGGTCTTGATGTTATACGCGCATTGGGAGGCCATAAGAAGGCCTACCTTGCAACGAGTGACTATTTGAATCCTGAAGCTCTGGAGCTTTCTGAGGGCTTGGGGATTGGGATTATCCCTAAAGGTAGCGTAAGATTTTGTGTGTCTGGTTGTTTTTCAGTGGGTCAGTTGCAGGAACGATTCTTCGATCTTGTTCTTT
>CAKQVW010000216.1 GCA_934277865.1 uncultured Pseudobdellovibrionaceae bacterium
GACCAAGAGCGAGCGACAAAAATAGAAGCATGATCGCAAACACAATGAGGCCGTAAAGCACTCGGTCACGGATGACCTCTCGAAACGTGTTCCCGGCAATGACCAGAACGGATCTCAAGTTGCCACCTCCGGTGATTGTTTTTTATCAAAGGCCATCTTCACAAAGATCTCTTCCAGAGAGACCCGCTGCGGCCCCACTTCGACAATCGAACTTCCTGCTGCGCGCAGCTTGTCGATTTGATCCTGCATCTGGCTTAAATCCGAGACCGTCAAAGTTGCAGACGCGTCGCCGGGTCGTGACTGGTAAACAATGCGCCAGCTCGATGCCATTTGGTTCATCAATGCATCGGTACGGCCGTGGTAGACCAAGTCGCCCTTTTTGAGGATCACCAGGTGCTCACAGAGTGTTTCCGCATCTGGCAGCAGGTGGCTTGAAAAAAACACGGCGGTTCCCTGTTTTGCAACCTCACGGATAATTTCTCGCACCTCATGCCGCCCATCGGGATCTAGCCCGGTCATGGGTTCGTCTAAAATGATGAACTCTGGGCGATGAATTAGCGCCTGCGCAATTCCGATTCTTTGCAACATACCTTTGGAATACCCTCGAAGCGGTCGATCTCCCGCATGCGAAAGACCAACACGCTCTAACAACTGGGTGATTCTACCTGCTAACTCGTGACGTCCAACTCGCCCAGATAGCGAAGCGTAGAATTTGAGGAACTCGCGCCCCGTGAGATAATCATAAAAATAAGGACGTTCAGGCAAAAAACCGATTTTGGCTTTTGCCTCGCTGCTAAGTCCCTTTTCCCCAAAATAGATCACTTCGCCTGCATCAGCAAAGGCCAGCTCCAGGAGGCATTTTATGGTTGTGGTTTTTCCGGCTCCGTTTGCTCCCAAAAAACCTGTGATGGTGCCTGGCAAAATTTTGAAACTGACGCCCTTCAATGCCTCGAGCTTCTTTCTCGTGAGCGGGTTGCGATAGGATTTTCTCAAACCCGAAACTTCCAAGACAGGTGATACGCTCATGGGTTTTCTCCTGGTGCCGAAATAGCCTTGAGCTCTCGCTGCATCTCGCGCACAGGTTCATATTGCTGGGACGTCGCGGTCATCAAGGACTTCACTCCGAGCAACTGTCGGAATCGTTCGCCCAGTTTCGCGTCTTCATTGAGCTCAATGAGACCAAACATAAAATCGTGCGTGAGTTTAGGTTGAGACTCGTAGAAGTCGGAACGCACACATAGTGGGTCATTTGGAATGGCAGCACTCGCCCACAGAACTCGTACATCCTTAAGCAACCCGCCGTGCTGGGTCCACGCAGAGTCTTTCCCTTTTGCGTCGTTGGAGAAAATCGCGATGGCATCCACCGCTCCTGTTTTCAGCGCGTGCACGGACTGATTGTGACTGCCGGTGTAGATCACAGATTTAAAGTCCGAAGGCACTTTTAGCTTCGCCCGATTCATCGCCATGATCGGGTACATCGCACCCGAACCAGACTTTCTATCGACAAGTCCGATACGTTTCCCCTTAAGGTCCGAGAGCTTGCGAATTCCAGATTCCGCCCGTACGAGGAGCACGCTGTAGTAAAACCCTTTGTCCCAAACCTTTTTTAGCAAGACTTTGAGATCGACCCTGGACTCAGCCTCGACAAAGGAAAGCGCGCTAAGAAATGCGAGATCCACTTCACGTTTTTCGACTTTGTCGATCAAATCGCCGTAGCTGGAGCCCACATATGGCACCACGCGGATCCCCGTTTTTGACTCGATCAACTTTGCAAGTTCATCTGAACTCTTTTGAACTTCGACTTTGCCATCTCCAGGAATGAAACCAAGCCGAATAATTGGCGCAAGCCCATTGGGACGCTCGGCCTGAGCCGACGATGCTCGAGGGTAGACCGCAGACAAAACCAGTCCAGCGGCCCAGAGGCAGACAATGGAATTTCGAAGAACTGTCCGTGTTTTCATGTAAGCGCCCACCATGGCGCTTACAGGCTAAATCATTTTGTCTTGAGCGAGAACAGTAAATTCCCTCGACCGATGCTTCTTAAGTGCTGTGAGCAGCGCCTCGGCAGCATGGCTTTCGGTGATACACGGAATGGAGAAGTCGATGCAGCTTCGACGGATGTCAAAACTGGCTTCGACAGCACGCCGGCCAGAAGTCGTGTTCACCACCAACGCGACCTGCCCCGAGCGAATGCGGTCGACGCAGTTCGGCCGACCTTCGTGGACCTTTTTAACGGGCACACAGTCGATGCCTTCATTGAAAAGGAACTTGGCGGTGCCGGAAGTGGCTGAGAGACGGTACCCCATCCCGACCAAAGAACGGGCAAGACCAAGCATAAGATCCTTGTCCTGATCTCGGAGTGAGAGAAAAACCTCGCCCGTCGGTGGAATATTGATGTGACTTGCGATCGAAGCTTTCAGCAGAGCCTCCGCGTAGTCTCCACCTCGACCCATGCTCTCGCCGGTCGATTTCATTTCCGGTCCTAAGATCGAGTCGGATTCCGGAAACTTCTTAAATGGAAACACAACACCCTTCACGCTCACGTGAGGACCAGAGTCCCATTGATACCTCTTGGGCTGCACCTCGATGGCGCGCTTTCCGAGGCTCGCAAGAACTCCGAGATCAATCATGGGAATTCTTGTCGCCTTGCTCACAAACGGAACCGAGCGCGAACTTCGCGGATTAGCTTCGAGAATGAAAACTTGATCGTCTTTCACGGCCAGCTGCAGATTTAAGTGCCCAATCGTGCCGATTCGCTCGGCCAACTGTCTTGAGATCTCTTCGATCATCTCACAGGTGGAGCTCTTCAAACGTTGCGGAGGCAGCACACCCATCGAATCGCCCGAATGAACTCCGGCCGCCTCAATGTGCTCAACAATCCCACCGATGACTGTCCAATCTGGACCGCGCACGAGATCGACATCAACCTCCAACGCGCCTTCAAGGAACTGATCCATCAAACAAGGCTCTTCTGGAGAAATGTAGTCCCCGTGCCGACCGAAGTAACTATCGAGTTCGTCCTCGTTCTCGACCACCTCCATACGCCGCCCACCAAGTACATAGCTGGGACGACAGATGATCGGGTAGCCAATGCGGCGAGCGATTTCACGGGATTCCTCGAGATCTCCCGCCATACCGGAAGACGGAATCCGAATCGCCGGAATCTTCACACCCAACTCTAAGCAGATTTTTGCAAATCGGCCGCGATCTTCCGCAAGATCAATCGCCTCAAGCGAGGATCCCAAAAGTTTATGCCCCGATTCGACCAGGCGCTTTGCCAGATTGATCGGAGTCTGACCACCAAGCTGAGCCACAAAACCCTCTGGCTTGAGGCGATCCAATATTTCAATGACCGATTCTTCGGTCAGTGGTTCGAAGTAAAGTTCGTCGCTGGTGTCGTAGTCCGTCGAAACTGTCTCCGGATTCGAGTTAACCATCACCACGTGACGGCCTTCCTGCTGGAAGCGCTTCACGCCGCGCACGCAGGAGTAGTCAAATTCAATCCCCTGACCGATTCGATTCGGACCACTACCCAAAATGACGACGCGCGGTTTGGACGTGGCGACAGGTGCTGCGGCTCGCGACCAGTAAGTCGAATAATAGTAGGGTGTTTCCGATCGGAATTCACCGGCACAAGTATCGACCTGCGAATAACCCGGGCGAATTCCCAGCTCGTGGCGAAGTTTGCGAATATTCTGACCCGGAACGGCCTTCAAACGAGCGATCGTCGCATCAGAGAAACCAAGTCGTTTTGTTTTAAGCAAAAAGTCGGCAGTCAGGCCGGTCTCGACCACCTCTTGCTCGTGCCGAACAACCTGTTCGACCTGCTCCAAAAACCACGGTGTGATGTGGGTGACTTCGGCTACCTGTTGCACCGTCCAGCCGTCTCGAAACGCTTGGGCGATGTGGAAGAGGCGCTGACTATTGGGATGCGCCAACAACTTCTCAGAGAATGTGACGACATGAAGTCCGTCCACGCGGTTTTCCAAAGATGAGACCGCTTTCATCAGCGATTCTTTGAAGGTACGGCCGATACCCATAACTTCGCCAACCGATTTCATCTGAGTGGTGAGCACGTCTTGCGAACCAGGGAACTTTTCAAATGCAAAACGAGGAATTTTGGTCACGACGTAGTCGAGAGCCGGTTCGTAACAAGACGGTGTGGTTTTCGTGATATCGTTGCGAATCTCGTCCAGGTGATAACCAACGGCAAGTAGAGCGGCGATCTTGGCAATTGGAAAACCTGTGGCTTTCGAAGCCAATGCCGACGAGCGCGAGACCCGTGGGTTCATTTCGATCACCACTCGCTCACCGGTTTGCGGATTCACAGCGAATTGAATGTTCGCCCCACCCGTCGCGAGGCCCACCTCTTCGATAATCTTGCGGGCCTCATCGCGCATCGCTTGATACTCGCGATCGGTCAAAGTTTGTTGAGGCGCGACCGTGATGGAATCTCCCGTGTGCACACCGCAGGGATCGAAGTTTTCGATCGAACAGATGATCACGAACGTGCCCGACTTGTCGCGCATCACTTCAAGTTCGAACTCTTTCCAGCCAAGAATGCTTTCTTCAACTTGCACTTCGGATGTGGGACTTTCCTTAAGCGCCTTTGTGATCATGCGCTCGTACTCATCAGGCGTATAGGCGACTCCGCCCCCGCCTCCACCCAAGGTGTAGTTCGGACGCAAGATCAACGGATAACCAAGCTTGTCGGCGACTTCCATCGCCTGTTGGTAGGTCCGAACCATTTCACTCTTCGGATAACGGGCCCCGACTTTGTCGAGGATCTTACGGAAAATTTCGCGATCTTCTGCTGCGCGAATAACTTCTGGGTCCGCACCAAGTAGGCGCACGCCATACTTTTTTAACACGCCCTGGTCTGCTAACTGCAGGGCAAGGTTCAAGGCCGTCTGCCCACCCAGAGTTGGGATCACAGCATCCGGACGCTCACGCTCAATGATCTTTTCAACAAAGGGAACCGTGAGTGGCTCGATGTAAACTCGAGTTGAAATCTCAGGGTCCGTCATAATGGTAGCCGGGTTCGAGTTGACCAGGATCACCTCGAGACCTTCCTGCATCAGCGCTTTACAGGCCTGAGTTCCAGAGTAGTCGAATTCGCATGCCTGACCGATGACGATTGGTCCACTGCCAAGAATCAGTACCTTTTTAACATCCGATAGCCTTGGCACTTAGAACCTCACCTTTTTCTCGTTGGTGTATATAAACTCAAGCTTCAGGTGACGGAATTGCTCGTACTTGTAGCGCATCTTCATCAACCGCAGCATCAGCTCTTCGTAGGACTTCGAGCTTTCCTCTTCATTTTCAATCGCTTGGACCTTTTCCAATTCCGATTTGATGAAATAGCTAG
>CAKQVW010000217.1 GCA_934277865.1 uncultured Pseudobdellovibrionaceae bacterium
TTTATGCCAACGTGAACCCGGATGTTTCGCATCCCCGTTGGAGTCAGGCGCGCGAGACGAGAATTGACGGCTCGTTTTTTCCCAAGAAGATCGCGACACTTAAATTCAATGGCTATGAAAAAGAGGTCCAGTCCCTTTACCAGGGCCTGGATCTGACGAAGAATTATTAGCCAAGTCTTTGTGGGCTAACGGACTTTGACGCCGACGGTGAGGCCTTCGGCCGTCGGTAAAATTGTTCCACGAAATGCGGGATGAGCGGCAAGTTGGCGGTTGAATTCATCAAGCGAGCCGACCATGAGTTTGTCGTTCCCCGTTTTTTCTGAAGCTCGATGCACTTCACCCCAGGCAAACGTGTTGTCGCCAATGACGACGCCGCCCATGCGAAGGTGTTTGGCGGCCCATTGGAAGTAGGCTGGATAACTAGGTTTGTCCGCATCGATGAAGACCAAGTCAAATGGGCCTTCGGCTTCGATCTTTGACAAGTTCTCAAGGGCCGGACCGACATGGATGTGAAATTTCACATCGAGTTTTTCCGCCAAGATCGCGGCGCGAAGATTTTCATCGGCGACTTTGGCGTGTTTTTCGTTTTTTTCGAAACTGTGAAGTGTTCCACCAGGCGCTAGGCCGCGGGCGAGGCAAAGGCCTGAATAACCGCCCAGTGTGCCTATTTCCACAGCACGTGTGGGACGAATCAGGCGGGTGAGGATCTCCAGATGCCGGCCGTCCATGGGGCCGACCTGGATGCTAGGTAAGCCCGCAGCAAGTGAGCGTTCGCGGATTTTCTCAAGCGCTGCGTCGATCGGTTGGAAGAGTGTTTCGACATATTCGCCGATCCCAGGTGTGCATTGGGCAAAGTTCTTTTGACTCATATTTGATCCTTTGGAATGGTCGGGATACTATCTCGCTAAACCGTCTACGGGGAAGTTTCATGGCATCGAATCAAACTCCTGATCGCAACCACACCAACAAGGCCAAACCGGCAAAAAACTTTGGCGAGCCTGGTTGGGGAGATGGTGCCACCACGGCCGCGACGGCGGAAGGTGCGGAGAAGCTCACGGTGAAGGCCTTTAGTGCGGACACAAAGATCGGATTCACAGGCGCCGTGAAGCGCCGTCGTGTTGGTGGGATTGTAGGAAAGATCTTGGATGTTCTCTTCGGAAAAGATCCGGACATCTTTGATGTCTACGGCCGCGTTCGTCACAAGTTCGACGATGCGAAGTGGGCGGCGTGGGACGCGAGAATCCGCAAAAACCCAGCCTACGATTGGCGCCGTCATTCGGGCGCCGATAAATCACGTAAGTAGACTAAAATCTTTCGAAGCCCTTCGTTACCCTTCGCAGCGAAGGTTGGCGCATTGATCGATAATGGCGAGGCCTGAATCCTCATCGATTTTCGATTGTGAAGGTCGGCGTACTTGTGATGCTTTTTTATCGAAGCATTTGACGGCCGCATCTTCAAACGCGAGTTCAGCCGTGCGACCTCGTCCGATGATGGTTGTATTTGGCTCTTCTAGGCGAACCTTGCATGTTGCGGCCTCGGCATGCGCTTGAAAGCTCATAACGATCGCGATCATCGTAACTGCGAAGAAGAAGACTCGTGCGAACTTGGCCATAACTGCCTCCTGCTTGATGAGAGAGCATAGGGAGGGCCACGGTTTTCGGGGTGAAATGCGGTTTAATTTGAGATGGTGGCTGTTTTTGAGGGGTGGGTGCCGACTGTCTCAAAAGCGCTCACGCGTGGCAAAATGATCGACGGTGCACTATGGTCGTTTAGGTGATTCCTCGGTTTTATGAGACATGGGTTTCGACCCGTCATTCAAACTGGCTTGAAGGCTTTGAGCTTCCAAACGAAGCTGGAGCGTTTGATTGCCAGAATTGCACGATGAGCCAGTCGGCCCCTCCGCGTGGTCTGACGCGGGATCTTGGGCCATTTTTGTCTGACGTCAAATGCTGCACGTTTCATCCATTTTTGCCGTCTTTCACTTTGGGTGCTCTGTTATTAGAGGTGGAAGAGGGGCGTCTGGGCTCGTCGGTTTTTGAAACGTATCTTCGCGCAAGTCGGCTTGATCCACTTGGGGCACATTCCGTGAGAAAACCGACGTCTGTTTGCGAAACCGGAAAACGAGTTGCGGACCGCTGCCCCTTTTCTGCTGAAGGGCGGTGTGGGATTCATGCGTTTCGCCCAAGCACATGTGCGGCCTATGTCTGTCGATCGAGCTTAGGTGCTCGTGGGCATCTGATGTGGCGAAAGTGGGAGTCTCGCTTGGCAGAGTTTGAGTGGACGCTCGCTCATGAAGTGGCGTTTGAACAAGGATACACTTTGGATGACATTCGCGATGTCTTTGCGAATCAGCAGGAAGCGGAAAAGTTTTATCGCCGGAGCTACGAGATCGCACGAGGCATTGACATCGATAGGCAGTTTGGCCTGAATGGCTTGCATGAGTGATACGTCGTCGATCCAAGATAGAATTGAAAAGTTAAAGAGCGACTTCTTGGCGGAGGCCGACTGGGAAGCGCGCTACAAACGTGTGATCGACATGGGAAAATCGCTTCCCGAAATGCCGGCTGAATACAAACAAGAGAAGTTCTTGGTCAAAGGCTGCCAAAGCCAGGTTTGGTTACATGCCGAACTAAAAAGCGACGGACGGGTTTTGTTTTACGGCGACAGCGATGCCGTGATCGTTCGTGGTTTGGTTGCGTGTCTTGTTCACGTGTATTCGGGCTCGCGCCCCGATGAGATTTTGTCCGTTGGCCCGCAGTTTCTAAAAGAGATCGGTTTTGAATCGCACCTAAGCCCAAGTCGCGCCAATGGCCTAAACTCGATGGTTAAACACATCTATATGTACGCCACCGCCTTCAAGGCCATGGCCCGCTAAGCCGCGCTACTGCACGGCAAGCAGTGAAGGGCGGAGCCCGTAACGACGCTATAGATCTAGGGTGCAGTGGATGCGGTGCGAGTCGTCGTTGTCGTCGAGAAGCTGCATGAATTCGATGACTTCTTTTTTCTGCGCCTCGCTGACCTCGGTTATGTTTTTGGCTTTGTAGCTAAGTTCGGAGACCGACACGGTCCAGCCGCGACTTGTGAGAGCGCCTTCGATCGCTTTTAGATCTTCTGGCGCTCCGTAGAAGAGACACTTCTCGCCTTCCAGGCGTTCGACTTCATTGGCCCCGGCCTCGATGGCATCTTCTTCTGGATCATTGACGCCCGTTTTTGAAGCTTCCAGCATCGCGACGCGGTCAAACATCCACATCACGCTGCCCTCGGCGCCAAGGGCTCCGCCGTTTTTGTTGAAGATGTTGCGAATCTCCGAAGCGGTGCGATTGCGATTGTCAGTTTGGCACTCGACGATGATTCCCACTTTGTGAGGGCCGTAGCCCTCGTAGGAAAGCTCTTCGATTTGCGCACCGTCGTCTAAAAGGCCTGCACCCTTTTTGATTGCGCGTTCGATTGTGTCTTTGGGGCAAGATTCTTCTCTTGCGGCATCGATCGCCATGCGGAGACGAGAGTTGGCGTTCGGATCAGGGCCACCAAGTTTTGCTGCGACTTGAATCTCGCGAGCGAGTTTGGTGAATATTGCGCCTTTTTTTGCCGAGTTGGCCGCGATACCGGCCTGTTTCCAACCTTTTCCCATTTCGCTATATTGACGTATCGGGAATTGGCGAGGCAAGTGGAGTATAATGATGACGGCTTGGGATTGGTTAAACATTGAAACGGCGCGCCAGAAGGTTTCGACTCTCCCTGATGTTGTCGAGAGCCTCTTAAGGTCTGACCTGCCGAAAAATCCGGCGGTAATTCCTTTGCGGCCCGGTCGAGACACAAGAGTCCTAGAAATCAAAGAGCATCCTCCAACGGCAGGACTACAAAAAAAAGAAGGTCAGATTCGATTGCTTCACGATCTCGGAAATATCGAGATGCAGGCAATGGAACTCGCTGTGCGTACACTTATCGAGTTTCCAGACGCGCCTCGAAGTTTTCGTGAAGAGCTGGCGGAAATCGCACTGGAAGAAGCAAGGCATTTCACGCTTTGCTTGGATGGGCTTGAGGCGCTTGGGTCCCAATGGGGAACATTACCTGTTAACTGTAGCCTTTGGGATGCTGTCGGTAGCGAGCCTGTCGAAACACGAGGCGACTTCCTAGGGCGCGTCATGCTTGTGCATCGTTACATGGAGGCGACTGGCCTAGATGCTGGCGAGAAGATCCTTACTCGCCTTGGTAGCATTGTCGATGTTCAGCTGGTGCGTTCGATCGTGGACACGATTGTCCGTGAAGAGATCGGACATGTGTCGTTCGGGAGCCGCTGGTACCGAACAATATGTGCCGAAAACGGCATCGATCCGCACGAGCATTTTGCTAAATCGTACCCGGAGATTTTACGACGAGTGCCACGAACAGAAAAGCCCGCGCTCCGTCTAAGGGAGCTTGCGGGCTTTGATGCGTTCGAGAATCAGGTGGTCTCAGATACTTTGGCCAAGACCGACTTCAAGGCCGGCTTACGTACATGATTAGAACTGGCGTGGGTTAACCTGCGCCTTCAAATCAATGATGACATTCTTCTCGACGTCATAGGTTAAGAGAACGGGATGCTTTTCGCTCGCTGTTTTAAGATCGAGGACGTAAGCATTCCAAGTCGTGCCATTGACGGAAAAACTTGCTAGCTCGACACCGAATTTCGATTTTACGGAGATGGCATAGTTCGTTTTATAGAAACCTCGGGTCTGGTTGTAGTCGTTGTTTTGCCAGACAGTCTCCCAATCTTTCTCGCTGCCCTTAACTAAACTCTGTTCAAGGGTCATCTGCGATCCATCTGGGCAATTCTCTTGAGCTGTTAGGTGCTCGGCCGTTTCAGAGATTCGAGACGTGTAGGTGTGAATAACATTTTTCTTGGTCGTGCATGTTGCGACTATTGGGAGTGTCTTATGTCTCTCGGTGTCTGGTGTGATTGATAGCCCGCTTAACTTGTTGGAAACATAAGTTAACGTGGCCTGCATGGGGCTATGTTGAGACATTAAGGGAAGAAGTCGCAGCGATCGATCGTACTCGATTTCCGTCATAGGAAGATTGATCTTCGATCCATCCGGATTCAAGATTTCGACTCTGTAAGTGAGATACCAAAGGTACTCACCGTAATAGCTTGTGTATGCGTAACGAGCATGCGTCTTCTGTTCGATTGTTTCTGGAGTTTGGCCGCGTTTGGCTTTCACCCACTCGCTAACCAACACAAGGCGCGGTTTTTGATTGGCGCACGTCGGGTCAGGAGTGATGCCAACGTTTTCTACAAGGCCGATTCGGACTTGATTTGGTTTTTCTGGATTAGCCAGTCGACAAGAACCTTTCAGTGAAAGGATCTCGTCAAATG
>CAKQVW010000218.1 GCA_934277865.1 uncultured Pseudobdellovibrionaceae bacterium
CGCATACGATAGCTTTGCGCGCATCTCCGACATCATTGTCTTAGATAGCGGTGGCACGCCTCTGCATAGCGCCTCATTTACGTTTGATGACGACGGCCTTCTGACCGGAGCCGGCGATCTCACGCTTACGCGGCATGCCTCACGTGGCTACATCACAGACATTGACCTTGGCACAGTCGAAGAAAGTCTTACCTACAACACTTTTGGCGAGCTCACCGGAAAAACCGTCGTCGAAGGCGCCAAAACACTTTACTCGTTTAGCCTGACTCGCGATCTCCTAGGACGCGTGTCTCAGAAAGTTGAAACCATCGGTGGAGTCACCACGACTTACGACTACACTTACGACACCGCTGGTCGCTTGGTTGATGTCGACAAAAACAGTTTGGCGTATTCCGAATACGTTTACAATTCGAGCTCCAACCGTACTTCACGCACGATCTCAGGCGCTACCGTTAGCTCGACAAGTGATAACCAAGACCGCATGCTCACGCACGGCACTTTGACGTTTAGCCATAATCAAAACGGCGAACGAACACAGAAGTCCGATTCTTCGTCCTCGCCTGCGGCTGTCACAGATTACACTTACGATAGCGTCGGCAGCTTGATTCGCGTCGATCTGCCATCGAGCGATTATGTCGAGTATCTTTATGATGCCTTCGACAGAAGAAGTGTGCGGAAACTCAACGGCACGGTCGATCGCTACTACGTCTATCAAAGCGATCTTCAAATCGCAGCCGAGTATGATTCCAGCTATGCCCTCGTCGCGCGCTACGTCTACGCCTCGCAAAGCCATGTCCCCGACTATGTTGTTAAGGGCGGCATCAGCTACCGCATCGTCACCGATCACCTTGGAAGTGTTCGTTTGGTTGTGCGTGCCGATACAGGTGCCATAGTTCAAAACATCACTTACGATGAGTTCGGACGAGTTCTTAGTGACTCAAACCCAGGGTTCCAAGCATTCGGCTTTGCCGGAGGACTTTACGACCATCAGACTGGACTTGTCCGCTTCGGAGCCAGAGACTACGATCCAGAAACAGGACGATGGCTCAGTAAAGATCCGATTTTGTTCGATGGTGGCGATACGAATCTGTATGGGTACGTGCTTAACGATCCGGTGAATTTGATTGATCCGGAAGGACTTTATGCACTTTGCGACGGAGTACGATGTTCATTTGATGGATCAAGGCCAGTGGGTGGCTCCATCGGAGGAATTGCGCCAATTGGCGGAGCATGCGACATCGCCTACCAGTCACGACAAAAAGGTGAGCGAAATCAAACTGCCAAACCGGACGGAACAAGCAACCCATTCAAACACATGAAACCAGATCCTAATAATCCGAATCGTGTCGAAAGACGGAACCCGCATACTGGCAAAAAGGATCATCCAACAATGCCAGACGGCTTTAAGGAGTGGTGGAATAGGCGCCACCCTAATAATCAAATCAAGTAGGACGAAGCACGGTATGAACAAGCGACAAAAAGAAATTCTCACTGCAGTTAGCCATAAAATGAAAATTCGGACGGCCGAAAAGAAGGCCGCAATCCATGAGGCGACCAAAGAGGTCTTTGCAGGCAACAATTCCGATCTGACATTGACTCTAGGACAAGCCCTAGAAACATCGCCAGACTCAGGAGATCGAGCGCGTGCAACCGGCCTTATGCTAGCCGCCGCGCTGATGGGCGAAAAAAGTGCACTCAATAGCTGCGCGCTGACCTTATGCAAATACGACAAGCGCTCTTGGAAGAGGGCACTCGGCGTAGAGCTTCTTTTGATTGCCTCAAGACTTGGAGATCGCACCGCAATGTGGAATCTCTTTCTTGAATTGGCAAATGACCAACCGGAGCGCGCAGCCGTTTGGATGCTGAAATCGAGACCAGATAAGGATGATCAAATTTGGGTCAATCGTTTCATTAAAAAAAATGGCTACGACAAGAAGCAGATTCAGAAGTTGAAAAATAAAAAGCCCTGGTAGAGGTGGACGAGTTTAGAATAGAAACTACGATCCTGAAGTAGGACGATAGCTGAGTAAAGATCCGATCTTATTTGCCGGCGGAGACACGAACCTCTACGGGTACGTGCTCAATGATCCGGTAAATTTGATCGATCCAGAGGGAAAACGACCTGCTCCTCGTCCTGCCCCAAGAACACCACCTCGTTCGCCTTCCAATCCACCATTCAACCCTCCAAGACTCGTCTCAATTCCTGGGCGTCCTTCTGTACCCTACCCAATCCCTGGAGCTCCTTCAGATCAAGGCCCAATTGATCGACCCGAAGTTGATTTCCTGTTATGTTTGATTAAAGGTACGTTGGGCGCGGACACGATGCTTGACTGTTAAATCGGCCACTCATGACGCTCGGGAAATTTCGTCTTAGTCTTTGCGCCGTATTTTTCTTTGGCCAACCGGTGCGGCGTGAGTGGTCTTCGTTTATGCCAGCGCTCGGTGATCAAATATTTTAAATATTCCTTTGGCTGAAAGCCCGCTTTCTTGCTCGATTCGATCAAAGTGTACAGAGTCGCCGCGACATCGGCACCGTTGATTGTTTTACTACCGTTGAAGTTTTTCTTTCCCATGACGGAATGCCTTAAGGCTCGTTCGGCTTCGTTATTGTCGACCGGCACCGAGAGATCGCGTAGAAACAATATGAGTTCAGGCCAAAATTTCGTGCAGTAATCGATCGCCTTCGAAATCCCTTCGCTTGGCAAAAACCTCAGACGCGTGATCTGCATCCAACTATAAAACTGATCGACAACAAATTTAATATCGGCCTTTCGAAGAAGGCGAAGCTCATCAAATGTCTTCGCACTCGCTTCCATCTCGAAAATCAAATCAATGAGATCCAATGCCTCTCGGCATTCTTCAGGGTAATCATCCCATCTTTCAAAGAACTCGCGGCGCGCATGCGCCCAGCAGTGGCCCACGCGAACTTTTCCGGATTTCCGCAGCGTGTTGTATCCGGCGAAGCCATCAGTCACGACGGCACCCTCGTACCCTTTAAGAAACTCTTCGGCGATTTTTCCAGAACGAGTCGGCTCAAACCGGTAAATAGATGCTATGCGATTCGCCAAAACCCACATCTGGCCGGTTTGTTTTTCACCTAAAATTCGCCACGGCGATTCGTCAATGTGAAGAGCACAGAAATCCGACATCATGTCTTGGCGGATTTCTTCGATGATCGCTTCACCATGCTCTGCAACTGCTTCGCAGAGACCGTAGAGAGTTTTAACTTCGATGTTCAATCCCGAAGCTTCCATCTTTCGGCGCTGCCGTTCGAGTGGAAGATGGTACTCGTATTTGTCGCTTACAACCGCAAGCGCAAAATCGACAGAATATTTGCAAGCAGCTTTAAGTTTCACCGGACCTGGTGCCGTGATGATCACGTCTTTACCGGTCGTATTGAATTCGTCTTTTAATTTGTACTTGGCCTGACGGTGAATCACCTTTTGGTAAGTGCGTTCGACGACCGTGATCTCAGTCGACTCTTGATAAAAGTTCTTCATCTGATCCCAAGATTTTTCAGGTTCATCAAGCACAAGACCACGCAACTCGGTTTCTTCAATAAGCGCCTCAGGTTCTATGAAATAAGTCGAGATCAGCGGTTCGTCGACAGTTTTTTCTACTGGGACGACAGGGGGCTCTGAGAAATCCGAATGTTCGCTATGAAGACGCAGTTGTTCATTGCGCCGCCCAATAGGGCGATCAGTTCTTTGCTCGCGACCAAAACCGAAAAACTTCTTCTGGAGGCGAGAAAGCTGATCTTTGATGCCGAGTGACGTTTGGTTTTGTTCGCCGAGTTTTTCTTGTAGCCGGCGAATTACTTTTTCTGCTTCAAAAAGACGACTCTCGACGGCTTTTGCGTAGCCGCGAATCGCATCGACATCAGTCTCGTGTTCGAGGGGTCGCATCGAGATTTACGATGCGAGGTTCATGAATCGCAGTCAAGACTTCTTGGCCGAACTTGCGACGACGAATGACGCCGCCAGAAATTATGATATCGAGTTCATCTGAGGTAATTTCGGCGGACTCGAGATCCGACAGCGACATGAAATTTCCTTTTTCAAGCCGCTTATTGATCAGAACTAAACCGGTTCCATCAAAGCAAATTGCCTTAAGGCGCCTTCGGTTTTTTCCTAAGAAGAGATAGAGGTCGCCCTCTAAAATATTTCTAGCCATTTTCTCGCGAACCAGCATCGAAAGACGATCAAATCCGGCCCGCATATCAATCGCGACTTCGTAAACAAAAACCCGGTGTCCGGTTCGAAAGCGAAGGCTCATGGTTTCTCAATCCGGCGAACGAGGTTTGCTGCCGCTTCCAGCGGAACGCCTTCGATGCGAAGACCATCAGAAGTTACAACTGTCACAGTTGGACTTTTAGTCTCGACATCCAACTGTGACAGTTGAAGATCGAAGTTAGACCTACGACGCCGTTTCTTGACGACTGGCACCGGCAAAAATCCGGGCTCTGCCTTTTTAACGCGTTGTCGCCACGAATACATCGTTTGTGCTGGAAGACCGGTCTCGAGCGCGATTTGATGCGAACTCATGCCGAGCCGCCAGAGCTCAAGAATTCTTTCTTGAATGCTTTTCGGCCACGGCCTTCGCTTTTTTGGAACTTCAATTTTGTACTGCTCGTGAATCTGACGGATTTCGTTAAGCAGCTGCTGGGATTTTTCGCGGGCTGATGGCGCGTCGATGTTGCTCATGCGCTTTAGTTTCGGCGATGTCCTTTAGGAAACAAGAACCGGGTCGGCGCCCAACGTACGCATATGCTGATTTCGGCACTGCTTCCGCCGGCGGTGAAGGCATTTATGGAAGAGTGTGAACGCGAGGTCAGCCGGCTCTGCGGTTCACGCTACAAGCATGGGAAGAGCAATTCTCGCTGGGGTTCGCAAGATGGTTCGATCATTCTCGCCAATCAACACGTGGCTATAGAGCGGCCGCGAGTGCGATCAAAAGACGGTCGCGAAGTTAAGCTTCAAACCTACGAAGATTTTCAAGACCCGAGACTTTTCGATCAGGCTGTTTTCACTGAAGGCATCAAACGAGTTTCGCAGCGCGACTATGAAAAAGGTGTCACGAAGATCGCGAACTCTTTCGGCCTGAAGAAGAGCCAGGTATCGAAACGCTGGGTAAAAGCGACCGCAAAAAAGATCGAGGATCTTCAAAGCCGCGATCTTCGACCGATGGATATACGCGCCGTGTTTATCGACGGAAAAAGATTTCGAAAGCACGGAGTCATTATCGCCCTTGGTGTTGCGGGCGATGGCCGCAAGTACGTGCTTGGCATCTAT
>CAKQVW010000219.1 GCA_934277865.1 uncultured Pseudobdellovibrionaceae bacterium
AGCTTCGGCCGGGTGAAAACAAAACGCCCGCGCAAAAATAAAGTCATCACCATATGGAATCAGTCGCGCATCAAAAACTTCTCCGCGCGTGAAACCGATATTCACCTGAGATTCACGGATCGTGATCTCTTTTTCGATCATCAAATCCTGAACGGCGATATCTTTCCCCCGAAGACGCAAGTATTCGAACAGGCCATGCTTCGTTTCCGCCAGACACTCGAAATAGATTCGTTCTTCGGGAGTCATATAAAAGTCATCGATCTCAAGAGCGAACTGCGCAGGAGACACCGAGCGCCCTTCAAGGCGACGCGTGAAGAGGTACCAGTCCAAGAATTGCGTCATGCGCATTTCAAAGTGATCGGACTTCTCGTCCATGATCCCGGCATCTTGAAAGAACTCTTTTTTCGCAGTCGCAACTTCGGCACGCCAAGACTCCGACGTGAAATGCAAAATCAAGCGGTCAATCAACGGTTCGAAATCGACGATTTCGGGTGTTGCCACAGGCGTGGTCTCTGCCGTCATCGCTGAATCCTTTCTACAAAGTAGTCAAAGAGCCGAACAGCCTCATGAGGCCCTGGGTGGCTCTCTGGATGATATTGAACACTGAAGCAAAGCTTACTGGGGCACTCGACACCTTCGACAGATCCATCATTCAGATTCACATGCGTCACGCGCACGTCAGATGGCAAAGTGGTCGCGTCTACAGCATAGCCGTGATTCTGAGAAGTCACGTAAACCATGTTCAACAGTTCGTCGCGCACAGGGTGATTGCTTCCGCGGTGCCCAAAAGGAAGCTTGTAGGTCTTTGCACCCAAAGCTAGCGACAGAATCTGGTGTCCCATACAGATACCAAACACAGGTTTCCAACCAAGCAGCGAACGAACCGTCTCCGGAGCTCCGACGACCGCACTCGGGTCACCAGGCCCGTTGGAGAGCATGATTCCGTCTGGATTCCAGGCTCGAATTTCATCGGCCGTCGCGCGCGACGGGAAAACCGCAACTTCCGAAGCACGCGAGCAAAGTTCGCGCACGATGTTTTCCTTTGCCCCAAAGTCCATCATCGCGATGCGTGGACCATTTGGTTTCTGACCAGTGCGGACTTCCAGGCTCCTGCGAGAAACAGCGTGCACCCAGTCCGTCTCACCTTGCTTTTTCTTCGCAATCAACTGCAGCGCCAGTTTGCGCGCCTGCTCTTCGTTGTCCGCCTTGACGATCGCACCCCAAGGTGTGCCGCCTTCACGAAGTCGCAAAACGATTTCGCGTGTGTCGAGATCAGAAAGAATCGGAATTCCACTTTCCGCAAGCTGGCGACGCCACGAAGAATCCCGCTCAGAGTGCTGAATCTCAACACTGATGAAACCTTCGATCCACATCTTGCTGGATTCCCAAGTGGCGCGATCGACCGCGTAGTTCCCCTGCATGGGAGCTGTCATCACCATAATCTGACCGTAATAAGATGGATCGGTCGCAATCTCTTCGTAGCCAGAGTGTGAAGTGTTGAAGACCACCTCTCCAGCATTGGAGTCACCGCCTCGAAACTCACCTTGGTAGGCCTCACCTGTCTCTAGAATCAAAAAGCCACGACTCATCGTTTGCCTACCTTTCTCCACCGATACCAAGTCCCAAAATCAGATCCAAGAGCGCGGCCCGAACAGTCACGCCGTTGGTCACCTGCGCCAGCACGCGGCTTCGAGCATCACGCACGACTCCTGGTGCGAACTCGACGCCATGATTGATCGGCCCCGGATGCAAAATCACTGCGCCAGGCTTCATCATATCCATGCGCTTTTCGTTCAAACCATAGCGATCGTGGTAGTCACTTGCGAACTCCAGATCGAGTTCTTTTGCCTCGTGACGCTCAAGCTGCACGCGAAGTCCCATCACCGCATCCGCCCATGGAAGACCTTCTTCAAGCGAATCGAAAAACTGAAGACCAAACTCGCGCGAAAGAGCTTCGCGCTGAGGCCCCTGCGGCATCATTTTCTCAGGCCCCGTCACGCCAATATTTGCGCCAAGCTTGGTGAGAACATCGAAGCCCGAACGCGCCACTCGGCTGTGTAACACATCCCCAAAGATCAAAACCTTTTTGGCTTTCAAGGTTTCCCATTCCGAGCGCAGTGTGTAGGCATCGAGCAAGCCCTGCGTCGGATGGGCCATCGTGCCGCTTCCAGCATTGATGACGGGGATCTCCAAAGTCGGCAGTAGCTCATCAAGCTCTCGTGAGGTTCCATAGCGCACGACGAGAATATCCGGCTTCATTGCGGCAAAGTTCAAAACCGTGTCGGTCAGCGTCTCGCCCTTGGAGAGCGAAGACCCAGCCGAAAGCTCCATCGTCAAAACTTGGCAGCCCAGCCGATATGCCGCCATCTGAAAACTCATACGAGTGCGCGTACTCGGCTCAAAGAAGAGACAGCACACGACAGGCTGACGCATAGGAAGAACCGTCTTGCGGGTTTCACGATCCGACGGATTTACCAATGGCGCGAGCGCATCGGCCTTTAAAAAGATTTCGTCGATGTCGTTACTAGAAAGTGTGCGGGTATCGAGAAGGGATCGACCCAAAATCGGCATTAGGCTGAATGGTAGAACCCGAGACTCGCTGGGGTCAAGGTTTCCGGAGGCTTGAGCAAGGACTCTGAAATAGTTTATCGGACCCTGTGGAAGAGTCGATTCCAGCGAAATTTTCCGACCGGCTGCAAAGCCTCTTCGGCAGGCAACGGCAGCGACTGAGAAGCCGACAAGGACGAGGCCTCACTGGCATTTTTTCGAGTGTGCAGAGAAAGAGCAACCCACGCGATTCGACTTTCGATCGCGGACGCCGGGATCGCACCCCATTGCCGAGAATCTACACTTTCTGAGCGAAAATCACCCATCAAAAAGACTTCGCCGGGAGGCACAATCAGAGGCGCCAAAAAGTCGGCCTCGATGGCATCTTTGCGCCTAATGACAACATGAGTCGAAGGTGAGCCCCCCTCCCGCGGCTGGGCTCTTGCCTCCAACTGCACGTCAAGGTTCTCCAGGCCCGATAAGGCCTGGAGCCCGAGGCGGGCAGCCTCGGGCAAAGACCCAATTTCAATCGGATCGGAAGTCACGCCGGCCTCGTTCACTGAGACCTTTCCATTTTCCACCGACACCCGGTCTCCTGGAAGTGCAATCACTCGTTTTACATACAGAGCCGAGTCACCAGGGATTCGAAATGCCACAACATCCCCACGCTCTGGCAACCGCCCACCCCAAGTGGCATCGATCAGCGGCAGCCGAACGCCGTAGGACGTCTTCCAGCCGAGAATGAAATCGCCTGGGATCAACGTCGGAGCCATCGAGTCAGTCGGGACTCGATAAACGGCCACAAAAAACACTCGCAACACCACGGCCACCAGGACGGCAGCCAGAACTGCTTCCGTGAATTCTCCTAAGAAAGCACGTCGGTACTTTTTGATCAGCGAGCCGACATCATTCGACATGCCCGGCGGCCTCCTGAAGGGTTTTTTCATCAAAATCGCCAAACATTCGCGACCATCGAATTTCAGTGGGATCACAAACACGCGGGAGCCCAGCAAGCGAAGCCTCACAGCTGAGCCAAATTCCCTGAGCTCGCCCTAGGAGTTCATCGCGGTGAAGTGTTCCCCACTCACGTGTGTCGGCCGACTCATGCCGATTGTCTCCAAAGAGCGCAAGTTCCCCTTCGGGAACCGTCACCGCGTAAACCACAGGGTCAACATTGAGTTCGTCGCCTAGGCCATCGAAGATACGAGAAACTTGAATCACATGCGCCGAAGCTGGAGAACTCGGACTTTCCGGACAGGTTTCTTCCAACATCCTATAGCGGTCGGTCTCATTCAGCGTTTTGGTCGACATCACTGCTTCGTTGATTCGGATGCGGCCACTCTCCAAAAGTTCGACCGTGTCTCCCGGAAGACCCAGCACACGCTTGATCACAAATTGGCCATCGTGAGTTTTAGAGCGGAACACCACGACATCACAACGTTTCGGCAGATCACGTTTCCACAGCCATTGACTGGTAAATGGCAAGCGCACGCCATAGGCAAACTTGTTGACGTAAATGTAGTCCAGGACCTTGAGAGTCGGAAGCATACTCCCCGACGGAATCACATACGGCTCAAAAAGCGCCCAGCGAAACGCTAGCAACACCACGACCGAAAGCAGAAACGAACTCACCGCCTGTCGCCACGTACCCTGCTGGTTGCGTGGCTCTCTTGCTGCTTTTTCGTTCTCTGTCGCCTGTGCCACTTAAGATGTCTCCGCTTTTAATTCACCGAATGAAAAAGCCGGCGCCAGCGAATACTGGAAGGTGAACAGAGAAACTTCGCACTTTCCATCGTTCGATCGCATGACAGCCAAACAAACATCGCACGACCCAAAATGTTCTCCATCGGGAGAAAGGGAGATGATTGCCATCGACGGCTGTCGTGTGAGTTGTCGCGATTGTCACCCATCACAAAAAGATGTCCGTCAGGAACAACCCATGGGCCGGCAGACCGACCATATCCACCGTCTTTCCGTAAAAGTACCGAGTGGGACTTGTCTCCAAGCTTTTCCGCAAAATGATCGTAATTGTTTTTTGAGTCAGTCGCGTAAAGCGGATTTTGAAAGTCCTCGTTCCCGAAATTGGGCGGAGACAACATCTCCCAATCGTCCTGATCACCTGGCTGAGTCATTTCGACAGGCTGATCGTTGATGTAAAGGCGGCCGTTTTCATAAAGGATGCGATCCCCCGGAAGCCCAACGATGCGCTTGATGAAAAACGTCTCTTTATTTTCTGGATATTTGAAAACGACAACCTCACCACGCGCGGGCTGCTTGAACTGCCACAGCCACTTTTCGGTGAAAGGAACACGTACTCCGTAGACAAGTTTATTCACGAAAATGTGGTCATGAATCAGTAGCGAAGGAAGCATCGAAGCCGATGGGATCACGTAGGCCTCGATCAGCCCCCACCGAATCACCAACGCCAAAAGAATCGCGAAGATAAACGAACCACCACCTTCGGTGAACTCACGAAATCGCGAACGAGGCCCATCGGACTTCGCGGCATCTGCCGATGTCGATTGTGGTTTCTGATTCTCGTCGCCGGTTTCGTTCGCCATAGCTTAATCTTCCACTTTCAAAATTGCGAGGAAGGCTTCTTGCGGAAGCTCGACCGAACCGATCTGCTTCATGCGCTTTTTCCCTTCCTTCTGTTTCTCAAGGAGCTTTCTCTTACGAGAAATATCGCCGCCGTAACATTTTGCCGTCACGTCTTTTCGAAGCGCACTCAATG
>CAKQVW010000220.1 GCA_934277865.1 uncultured Pseudobdellovibrionaceae bacterium
ACCCGGCATTCAAAGGCAACACCGTGACTGGCGCGCAGAAGCCGGCGACTTTGGAAACCGGATACATCGTGCACGTTCCCATGCATATCCTCGAAGGTGATGTGCTGAAAATCGACACTCGTACTGGCGAATACGTCGAGCGCGTCAACCGGTAGTGAGAAAGCGGCAAGCTGGCTAGTCGAAAGACTAGCCAGACTTCCTACCCGCTAACAGACCTTTCCCAGCAATCGAAACTCCCTTTCCCCTGAAAAATCCCTCAAAATAGAGGTGGAAACGGCGACTCCACAAAGGGCGCGCCGCAGGGGGCGTTTTTCCGACATGTCGAGTGCGATTGAGGCCGATATCCGACAGCTCTATATCGAAAGTGGCGATCCACTTGCGGTTGCGTCCCAGCTGGCGAAACGTTGGGATGCGGGCGTCTTAAGTGACGATGATGTCCGAAGCCTCACCCGGTTCATGATTCACACCGGACTCTTGCCTCATCTGTTTAATCACATCCGACGCCAGCTAAAAAAAGACGCCAGGATCCCATGGTCCGCCTTGGTCGAAGCTCTGGCGCGAGTCGACGCCGCCCTTCAGCCCCTTGAACTCGATGCGATTTTCGAGGGTGTTGAAAGTCAGTCAAAGACCTATCAGACCGATCTCTTAACAAACGATCTCGCCGAGAGCACAGGACTTGATCGTTTTGATTCACGTCCACGCGAAGCACGTGCCCGGCGCAAAGAGATTGCAAAACGCCAACACGAAGAAAAACGCGCCGACCTCATGCGACGTCTCGAGTACGCACGCGTCAATCGCCTGATCACGCAAGAGCGCCGCATCCTCGAAGAGATTCAAGCGTTTGATCCAAATGATCCCGCACTTCGGCGAGAAAAAGATCTCTTCGAATTTCGTGAAGCTCAGGAAATTGTGGCCAATGCGCTGGCACAATCTCCACCAAAATCGGAACTCGAAAGAAAATTTTCTCGCCTCACGCCGGAAACACGCAAAGCAGCACGGCCCATTGTCAAACAAGCGCGCGCCATGGCGAAAACCGCAAACGAACAAGAGCTGTACGATCTCGCCCTGATGCTGATATTCATGGAACTCTACGGAGAAGCGGTCGCCATTTTGGAGAGTCGAAGACTTTCTGAACGGATCGACTGGATGATTCTGGAAACGATGATTCTCGGTCGCCAATTTGCGGCCGCTCTCGGTGAAGTGGAGAACTTGGAAGTGAAATATGCCGGACAGCCAGAGGCCCCATTTGCCCTCACCTACGCACGCGCACGTGCGCTCTGGGGTCTCGGCGACACTGTCACGGCCATCGAACTGATGCGCAGCCTGGTAAAAGTACGCCCTAGCTATCGGTCGGCATCCACGCTCCTCCAGCAGTGGATCGAGGAAGCTCCCTGATGAGTCGAAAGTCCAAGCGTACTGAAAAACCGGCTTCGCCGAACAAACGCGTAACGGCCACTCGAGGACGCTTGCTGAAACGAAAGTTTTTCTCGCGTCGGTTCATGATCCTTGCAACTCTGGTTGCGGGCTCCGCGTTTGTCTTGGGAACCGTCGTTGCGCAAACGGTACCCAAACTCAAATCCTGGGCGCTGGTTTCGATCGACACCTTCTCGCGCGAAAATCTCCCCGTCCGTGTTCTCCCCGGCTCAATTGAATTTCGCCTGCTTCCATTTGGCGTCACGTTGAACGACATTCGCATTCTCCCGACCGAGGAGTTTGAAAAGGCCAACGGCCAGTTGATCTCGCCGCTGACCATCCAAGAGATCAGCGCCGACCTTTCACTGCTGCAAATTGTGCGCGGCGAAGTCGCGCTCGATGAAGTCGCCATCTCGGGCACGGAGCTTCAAGTACAAGTGCCACGTTCCGAGTCCAAAGGCGAAAAACCACTGGCGGGGCTTTTCAACATTTTAGAAAAGGTGCCCGTCAGCACGCTTCGTCTCAACAACATCAATGCACGTGTGGACATCGCACACGAACTGATGAGCCTTGAGGTCGAAGACTTCAAGCTCGATCTCACGCACCCACGTTTTCGTTCGAAACCCAAGCTCGAGCTCGAGACCTCGGCCAACTCCATCGTGATTCGCAAAGGCCCCAAAGGCTTAGAGCCAGGCTTCGTCGCACGTCTCAACCCACATCTGGAAATCGCCTTCACACCTGATCAGGTGGAAATCACCAAAGTGGAATTTCGCCGCGGGTCTTCTGTGATCGAGATCAAGGGCGAACTCACCGGCGACACCGAGGGGCTAACGTTCGACAAAGGGGAAATCGCGATTTCATCGGATCTCGATGTGAAGTCGACGCGTGATTGGTTACAAAAATCGCTTCACGATGCAGAGCCAACTCCGCCGATGACAGGACGCATGCAATTGACGTCCAAGATCGAAAAGACCTCCGCCAAGTCACCTTGGGGTGCGGACTTCAAAATCCTCACTCAGAATTACACGGTTCAAGGTATCGACCTCGACAAGGTTGAAGCCTCTGGCAAGTGGGATGGCGAACAGATCTTTATCCCGTCGGTTTTGTCACAGTCACGAGCCGGCCGGGCCGAGCTCAAGGAAGTTCGCATCGGGCAAGGCACGGAAGTTCTCCCCGACGGACGCTCACCGTGGCTCATGCGAATCGCCAAACTTTCAGCTTCAATTGAGCTGCACGAATTTCTCACCAACATGGGCATCGGCCCAATTCCAGTTTGGCTGACGGCGCAGGGCGAGTTCCCTTGCGAATCACGTCTTGCTCCCAAATTTGCCATTCGTTGTGGGGGATTTTTTAACGGACAAAACCTGATCGTCCAAGGTGAACTGGCGTCGGGACGTGTGCCCAAAGGTGCTATTGCAGGAATCCCAAATTTCACCTCCAAGGGCGAATTCACATTTGATCTCGAAAAATTCGCTTACGAGGCGCAAATTCAATTTCCAAATTCCGTCGGCCGATCCAAGGGCGAAGTGCGCTATAAATCGGGCTTCGATATTTCGTACGAGGCCGACAAACTGGCGATCAAAGATCTCTCCGCTCTTGGAGGGCTGAAATTGGAAGGTGATCTCAAATTGAAGGGTACCACCAAGGGGGATTCTTCAGCTGCGACACTTTCGATGGATCTCGAGGGACAAAATATTTGGCTCGAAGACTTCTGGTTGGGACAACCCAAAGCCAATGCCAGCTACAAGGCCGGAACACTGAAATTTTCAGGCCTTCAAGGTTTCTATACAACCTCTCGGTACTCGGGCGATGTCACCATCGACCTCAAATCCTCACTGATTGATACTGCCATGCGAGTCCCCTTCTTCGATGCTCGTGACTTGTTCAAAGTCTTCTCGCGCAAGTTCACTCCGCCAGTCGTCATGACCGGCACCGGACAAGCATCGATCAAAGCCAACGGTCCATTTGATATTTCTCAAATGACCTACGACCTCAAGTCTTCGCTGTTTAAAGGCACAATTGCTGGCGAGAACTATGATCAAGTCCATTTTGATGTGAAATCGAAAAACGGGAACGTCAAATCCGAGCGAGTTTCGCTCACACGCGGCGACGCCATTATTCAACTCACCGGAGAAGGTTACCCCAACGGCACCATCGACACCACCGTGCGGGGACGCGGACTTCGCTTGGAAGACACAAACATGATTTCGGAGTCCGGATTTGGACTCAGCGGGCTCCTCACATTCGATATGGCTCTCAAAGGTCCCGTGCTCGCCCCGGATGCCGACCTCAAGGGAAATCTCACTCGTACATCCATTGCCGAAACCTCGGTGCCCGACAGCGAATTTGAACTTCACTTCAAATCCAAAACCATCGAAGGCCAAGGTAAGTTCCTCGGCGACCTGGTGAACGGCGAATTTATTTGGCCACTTTCCGCGGACGCTCCGATGGCGCTGAAGTTTCAATCGCGAGACTGGAACTTTGCGCCGATCTTCGCGGCGATTGCAGGACCGGGTGGGCGAAAAGATTTTGAAGGTCGTTTATCGGCGGACATTGATCTCAAGTCCTCCAAGGGAGGATTCTGGGCCTCGTCTGGTCAGATTTCCGTCGACCGTCTGTCTTTGCGTCGCGGCCCGATTGAACTTTCCAACCAACGCAAGCTTCTGGCGTCGATGAAAGGTGGACAGTTTTCCGTTCTTGATTTCGAACTCACGGGCGAAGGCACACATATAAAAATCAATGACCAACCAACCGCAGAACAGACTGGCCGCTATCTCGACGTTCAGATCAGTTCAAAAATCGACATGAATTTGCTTTCCATCTTCACACCGTTTTTTGAGGAGCTTCGAGGCCTGCTTTCGATGGCGATTTCGCTTAAAATGGGACCAGAAGGCAGCGACATCATGGGCTCGGCTTACGTGGATCGGGCCTTCATCAAGTTCCCGGAATTTGTTCACGCGTTTGAAAACTTGCAGAGCGATCTCGTGTTCAATCACAAGAAGGTCGTCATCAATTCGATCAAGTCTGACTTTGCTAGCGGAAAAATCCAAGGTGCTGGCAGCCTTGAACTTCTCGGAAAGAAAAACTACCCTGTCAATGTCTCCGGAACGTTTGATCGCATCACTCTGAACATTCCGGACAAAGTGCGATCCACAGGATCAGGCAACTTCACCTTCAGCGGATCGTATTTCCCATTTGTGCTGAAAGGAAACTACAACATACGTGACGGCCTTTTTGCCAAAGAACTTGATGAAGGCACTGGCCAAGACGGAGACGACCTACGGCGCGATCAGTTTCTTCCAAAATTTTTGGTGGAGAACTCGTTTCAGCCGCTTTTGCTTGATCTCAAGGTCGACTTCTCAAAAGGTGTGCAGGCCAAAAATGAGATGTTGGAAGGTTCCGCGACTGGAACCATGCACGTCGAGGGGCCGCCGACGAAACCAAAACTCACGGGAGTCGTACGAGCGAACCCAGAAACGAAGATCAAATTTCGTGAAAACATTTTCGATGTGTCATCGGCAATTCTCACGTTCGACGACCCCATGGAGATCAACCCCCGACTGAACATCAACGCGCGGACCCGTGTGGATGGCTACGATGTGAACCTGCAAGTCACAGGCACCGGGAACAAGCCTGAGATCTCGGTTTCCAGTATTCCCCCTATGCCCGAGCGTGACATCCTTTCGTTGCTGGCATTGGGAACGACCGACCGCAGGCTCACGGAAAATGTGGGCGGCCAACAGCAGGGCACAGGCGCTAGCCAACAGCTGCTCAGTGGCGTCGCCAACGAGGCACTAAAAGGTGTCACCAAAGGACTGGGTGTCGATGTGCAGCTCTCCCCTGGTTTTGACGACACCAATGAG
>CAKQVW010000221.1 GCA_934277865.1 uncultured Pseudobdellovibrionaceae bacterium
ATCAGAAGAATCGCAAAAAGAGAAACGTAGTTGAGTGCGGTCACATCTCCGTGCCCGATTAACGCAACAACAAACAAGATCGCGCAGCCGCACAAAAATGTAATCCAGGCCTCTAAAAAACGAGTTCCGGTGGTCGATTCGACCTCTCCTCGCTGAGTGAAGCCTGAGACCGAAATTCCCGGCCAGGCAAAAAGAAAAACGAAGATTCCTAAACGGGATTGAAACTTAGCGCCATCAGAAATTTGCCAGATGAGTGCTGCAATTTTGATGATCCCAATCATCCCGAGACTTGAAGCTATGAGTTTCACAACAGGATCTGCATCTTTTAACAAATAAAGGTCGGCAAAACCGAAAGCGATAATGAAGACAGCGAAGACCTTGGCGATTTTCATTTCGTCTCCTTCTCGAAGCGTTCAAGCGGAGAAAGAACCAGATTAAAAAAAGCTTTCATTCCTGGAACTCGAATTAGTGATGGCCCGTTTTTCCATAACCGAATTGATTGTTTTAAGATGGCCTTGAGACGATTTATGCCATGGTGAAACAGGATCGTGGGGGTCAAGTCGTTGCATAAGTACCCGGAGCACCGCTCGATACGATTCAAACTCTTTGAATCGATCACGACAGATCCAGGTCATCGCCGTTTCAAGCGATGGTTGATGAGATTCCAGATACATTTTAGTGCGCTCGATATGCCCGCTTAACGATGCTTTGAAAAGCTCAAGAACGATCTCTTCTTTATTTTTGAAGTGATAATAGAAAGACCCGAGAGAGGAATCACAAGCTTTCGCAAGATCACGCATGGTGACCGACTCGTAGCCGTCTTTTTGAAAGAGAAAGAGGGCTTGCTGAAGAATCCCCTCTTTGGTTCTTTCGCTTTTGGTGAGTTTCTCGGTTTCAGCCATCTTTTCTCCATTTTTGAACATGTTCAGAATAAGCCCAGACCGTCATGAGGTCAACTATTTTCGAACATGTTCAAAAATGAGAACATGGAGAACATTTAGCTATACGTTCTCCAACGTGGAGAACAAATACCTAAGAAAAGTAATGGTTCTCCACAAGATTAAAAATCATCAGCAAATTCAATCACTTAATTTTTCAGAATCATCACGAAGCGCAGTTCGAAGATCGTCCACTAGGGCGCACCACTTCCAACTTCCGAATTTTTAAAATATGCGGACGGACTTAGTGAGTGAGACGGAACGTGCCCCAGTGTGTGCTCGCGACATCGATCACGACGCCGTCGACGACGACGGTTTGTTCGGCGACGATGGAAAAGTCGACGAACTCGGTGCCGAGATCAAGTTCTTGAGTTGAAAGCGTTGCCGTTGGGTTGGTTTCAAAACCATTGAGTTCGATGAACTTGTGTTTCGCCCAGTTTGCTGTGGCAACAAAGAGACGGAACTTCGCGAAACGAAGTTCGACAGCTTTCCCATCAGGGGTTGTGTAGCGGTGAGTCGGCATCGAGGTGTCGAGTTTCCACTGTTGGCCGTCACAAACATTGATCTGCACGGTCAGATCTTGGCCATTGAGTGTGGCCGTCATCGCGGTCTCTGGTGCGATCGGTTTTACTGCTTCCACCGGTGGGCAGGAGACTGTGGCTCCGTCGAAGACTTTGCCGATTTGCGCAGCCTGCGAATTTTGCGAAATAAACAGGAACAAGAAAAGTGCTGAGAGGCGCATCAACATTGGAACTCCTTGGTCTTTAGCTGTGGTTGAATTCAATGAAACTCGAATCCGGCGCAGGCTAGATTGCGCCGGGCGTGCCACGCAAGAGCATGTTGCAGATGTTGATGAATCACCAAGAGCGCAGCGTGTTAACTGCCGCATCGACTGCGCTCTATGGGAGCCTTTAGAGGAAGGATGCGAAGGGGTCGGTTTCTGGATTGTCTGATGCCTTCACCACCAGAGTTTTGAACTCGTCTTGTGTGAGGCCATTGCCGACTTTTGTTGGTTCCGCAAGAAACAAGGCTTCAAAGGCGCGAGTCGCATCTTCGGATGTGGGTCGACGCTTCGCCTTACGTTTGCTGGCCTTTGCGTCGCGACTGCCGGGCTTGGCTGCGAGAATCTCGGTCTTTTGCGGGCGATCGTAGGAGGCGATGATGTATTGGAAACCACCGCGGGCCTCTTCCGGCGTGAGGATGCCGTCGCCGTTGACATCAAGAATCTCAAAGAGACGTTCGGCGCTACTCTCGGGCGTTTCAACTTCGCCGTTGGCAACGGACTTTGGCGAAACGGCGCAGCTTGTTCCGATGAGAATGCTGAGAAGAAGCATGAGACCAAAAAGTAATCTACGTTGCGACGGCATAGGCGAAATCCCCATATCAAATGAGAGTTGTAGGATGTTGCTGAGGTTCAATTTAGAAAGGGACGCCGTGATTGTCTATGAGATTGAGCGTTGGACTTCGAGAATTTTTCGTTCAAGTTCTTCTGCGTCGATACGAAAGAGACAGAGCAGATAGCTGTCATCTTGTTTGGCGTATTTTCGTGTGCGGGATTTGGAACAGTATTCGTGATGTGTGAAGAGAATTGTCTTTTCACGAGAAGCCAAACGACCGGACGAAGTGAAGCGGCGATAGCTTTCGATCACATCGATGCTGACTCCGCCGCGGTTGTCGATCGCCGTTATGATGCCGAAAGATTCTTGTTCGCGCGGCAAAAACCAACCACGCATAACGAAACCCACACGATCTCCCACTCGGAGTTCATTGCCGTCTCGGTCGACGTTTTTCACTGTGAAAATACCTTGAGCGGAGCGCACGTTTCTCTATCGGACCCGTCGACGACAGACTTCAGTCGAGCCGCGGAAAGTCTCCCTTTGAGACACACTGGCTGAATGGCGACAATGGGACATGACGCGAAACGAGACTTCCCATCGAAATACCAGCAAAAGAGTGAACTTGGCCCTTCAGGGAGGCGGCTCGCATGGCGCCTTCACATGGGGAGTCTTGGACAGACTGCTGCAGGAAGAGAATCTCGAGTTTGAGGGGATCTCCGGAACTTCTGCCGGTGCGGTGAACGCGTTGGTGATGGCAACCGGCCTTGCGCGTGGCGGCCGAGAAGCGGCAAGGAAGGCTCTGGGTGAGTTTTGGATGGCGATTGCGGAGATGCATCCAATGGCTCCGGTCAAACGGCACCCGTTTGATGTGGTGTTTGGACGTTTTGGATTTGATCTCTCATGGTCTTACCATTGGTTTGCGTCGTTCACGCATTTGGTCTCGCCGTATCAATGGAATCCGCTGAACATCAATCCACTTCGCGACCTCATTTCCAAGCACGTGGATTTTGAAAGTGTTCGTGGATTTGATCGCATGAAACTTTTTGTTTCGGCAACGTCGGTGGAAACCGGCCGCATTCGAGTTTTTCAGCGCCACGAGATGACAGAGGCGGCCTTACTTGCAAGCACAGCGCTGCCAATGATGTTTCATGCGGTGGAGGTGGAAGGGCAGCATTACTGGGATGGCGGCTTTGTCGGGAATCCGGCGTTGTTTCCGCTGTTCTACGAGTGCCAGTCGCAAGACATCGTCATCGTGCAAATCAATCCGCTGAAACGTGAGGCGGTTCCGAAGTCGATTTTCGAGATTCAAGACCGCATGTCCGAGATCTCCTTCAACGCGAGTCTCGCAAGTGAACTTCGGGCTGTGCATTTTGTGAACCGCCTGATTCAAAAAGGGGCGCTTGCTGACGGACGTTACCACCCGGTCTTGGTGCACATGATTGAAAGTGAAACGGAAATGCGTGGGCTAGGTTCAGCCACTAAGTTATTGATCGAGCCAAGCTTCCTCAAACACCTTTATGAACTTGGGCATCAGGCTGCCGACTCGTGGTTACAAAGTCATTTTGAAGCTCTGGGTGCTCGGTCGACGGTGGACATTCGCACACGCTTTCTCGATTGATGAAATAAAAAAAGCCAACCCCGAAAGAGGGTCGGCTTTATTTTAAGTCGGGCGGTGAGAGTTAGTTTCCGCCGTAGTTGTTCTGCCAGTCGTGGTGATTGTTGTTGTTTTCCCAACGCTTGCGAGCCTCGCCCTTGACGTCGGTGTTTGTCGAGACCATGTACTCAGGCACCACGCGATCGCTGTATCCACCGCGTTTTAGCTGAGACGGGTGGCGGTAGTTTACGACCGTTCCTTCGTCGACGACAAAGTGACCATGGAAGGCGCTGTTGCCAAGGCGATAGAGATCTCCTTCCGCTACGTCCGGAGTTTGATCGATCTCAAGAGAGCCTTGCTCGATCCACTCAGACTGTGGCGTACCCTGACGAAGAACCACATCACGATCTGCAAGCTGGTGGTTGTTCTTCTGCTGGTGACCAAGCTTGGTCATGATGTATTCCCAACGACCTGAGTTCTTTGGGTACATCGCACGCGATGGATCGCGATATGCTTCACGAGCGTAAATTTTGATTAGAGGTGTTCCAACGGGAACGAGGCTGCGAAGATAGGCGATCGATTCATTGTCGACACGTGTGCAACCGTGGCTACGAATACTCGTGAAGAGGTTGACGAGTTTACCCCAGAAGCTTTCTTTGAAGAGGATGAGGTCTTTTTTGTCTTTGCCCCATCCGCCTGTGCCGTGAGTCCACTGACCGTCTGCATTTGGGCCAACAAACTTCGTGTACCAGCCAAAAGCGCCGCGCATATCGCCTTCACCGTTGGGCATGTACTCTTTGTCGAACCATGCGGTGCGGTTTCCAGGAGCTGGTACAGGAGGGTACCCAGGTTTGTACCAAGCTGGGTACGTTTTGCGGCTGCCGCTGTAGACTTCGTAGAATTTCACCCAGTACTGAACCTGATAAAAACCGACGTGTGTGCGGGTTCCGTCGTCGTCTTCACCGTTCACAACGTCTGTTTCGAAGATCATGCGGTTTACGCAGCCTTCATTGGGAAGACAGCGCTCGTAAACACGGATCTTTTCGGTTGCGATGTTGGTCACCACGAACAGGCGATTGGCGCGTGGTTGAACAGTCTGGCCCTTCAGTTTGGGTTCAACCGCCGTGTTGGGAGCCTGCAAGGAAGTGGCGACGGGGTCGATTTTGATCGGCTCAGCGTTGAAGTACTTCGACGAAACATAGAGTTCGTCTGCCGAACTCAGGCTTGCTGTTGTCGAGACGACGCGAATTTTAACAAATTGATCTTTGCCAATGGGAGTTGCGTCGAGAACTTCAACCTTGTCGTTGACGCTGAGTCGGCCTGCGATGTTCTCGTTTGAAGAAGTATCTGGC
>CAKQVW010000222.1 GCA_934277865.1 uncultured Pseudobdellovibrionaceae bacterium
TTGTATTCCCATGGCTTTCGAAATCCAAAAACGTATCTCGTCGGCGCCTCGATGGTGCTTTATTACCTCGGAGCCATCGTGGCGGTTCAGAATCTTCCACTGGTTCTGGCGGTTTTGCTGATCGGCTCTTCGCCTTTGATGGCTTGGCTTTGGCCATTGGTGCGGGAAAAGAGACTGCCAAAACCTGAAGAGCGACTTCAAGGGTTTGGTGTCGGCCTCGGAATTCTTGGGCTCCTTGGCTTTGCTTGGGCAAAAGCCGACGGGATGAATTCGGTCTTGGAGGCGAACCCACGTGCAGCACCTGTGCTTGGTTATTTGAGTGGCTTATTGTCGGCTGCGGTGACGGTCTTCAATTCCAGACTATTGAAGGGCCAAGGTGAGACTGCGACCTCTAAGACGTTTTCCTCTCCGGTCGCAATTTCGATCGTCACGTCTGCAATCGGTCTGACTTTGTTTCCGTTCTTTTTTATGAAATCTGGGGGCATGTCGGCGGACGGGCGAAATGTCATGAGTCTCGCCCAAAATCACTACGAACTTTTGATCGGATTTGGTGTGATTGCGACATTGATTCCGGGGTTGGCGCAGGCGTACGCATCGACCAAGCTTTCTCCGGTCTTGAGTTCAACCGTGACGATTCAACTTCAACTTTGGACGGCCGTGTTTGGTTGGTTGATCTTGGATGAACGACTGAGCGCCGTTCAGTTTGTGGCCGCGGCCTTTGTGTTACTGGGTACTTTAACCTGTTTACTGGGAACAGAGGCGGGGGCGCGAGGATCCAATCGCTTGAAGTAACGGCACTGTGCGATGGACTGCCCTTCAAATGCGAGAACGGTTTGCCGACCAAGCGAAGGATTGGCGCTCAAGCAGACTTGGTCTTCCGCGCACTCAAGACGTAAGTGGAGTTCAGAACCATGTCCCTCGACGTCGGCTCGGCGAAATCGATACAATCTGGAGTCTTCATCGGGCGTTCTTAAGCCCACGACATAGGTCTCACGTCGAGATTCGACGGGTAGTGCGAGTTCTTCGCCGAATTCCGAAGCAAGCTTTGTGATCGGCAGAAGATCCTTCACCTGAAGATTGTCGTAGCGGTCTGGTGCGGAGTCGCGATCCACCAATGGTACGAGGCGTGAGTAACGGTTGGTTCCAGGCCCATGCAGGGTTGCGTCTTCTTGGGAAATTACAACCAATGAGGCCACTGGTCTCATCGGACTATCGGCATAATAGCAGCGACCGATATACACACCAAAAACCTTACTTGGATCAAAACTTCCACCGCGGCGATAGGACTCCAAGGCGAGATCAAAGAAGGTTTGGCCGCCGCCGGTTCGCGGATCTACGGAAATTCGATGGATCGGTCGTGGCCGAAGCAGATCCAGTTTGGCCAGCGCATGATTGAATTCGGCAAAGAAGCTCAGGCTGAATACGAGACTCAACAAAGAAACCGACGAAGACGAGCGATGTGTTTTCATGAAAATGAGACTTGCACGGCCGGCCGAGCGGGGTCGAATTCAATGATTTGATTGCGTTCCTAAGCTGGGACTATGGCGCCCATGTAGAACATAATAATACTTATCAGGCAGGTCGAACGCCGGCCAAGACGAATCAAAATACAACGTATTTTCATGTATTTAGATGTACTCTTTTGACTTTTTTGAAGGTCTTCATGAAATCTCAAGGAATCTTACCTGCTAGTCTCATGTCGAGCCATCGGCCGGCCGATGAGATTTCGATGGCAGTATTTCTGGCCCTGGCCTTGGTGCTTTTCCAGCTTATTGCGGTCCCATCTTCCGCCGATGCCGGTCAGTTGCTTTCGTACGCCGAACTGATGCGGCTCCCGAAAGATCAGCGCATCGTCTACATCCAAGGTGTCCGGACGATCTTGATTGAGCTTTCAAAAAACCCGGATGCCAAGTTCTCGGATGTTGAGATTTCGAATCAGTCACGACTCAAAGCTTGGCTCGAGCTGATCGATTCGCAGATGGTCACTGCTGAAGCTCGCGATGCGAGTTCGTCACCCAAAACCTGCGCGCAGAATCGCCAATGTGAAGCCGCGCTACGTGACTGTTTTCTGAAAAACAATACCTTCGTGAAATGGAATTCGGTTGCCGCAGTTTATGAATGTGATTTAGCTCGGCCGGTTTCAGCTTTTCGATCGATGTCGGCCATGGGAGACATGAACCGAGTTTTGGATCGAATCGCCAAAGGTCCTGACCCGCAGTTCTCAAAAGGAGTTGCGCCCGTCATCCGTCTTGGACGTCCTGACCCGGCTGTGTCCAGTGCGTCCGTTGCTGGCGCACCAGCGCCTCGCCCGTCCGATGCCGAGCGACTCTTGTTGAGCCCTTCGGTTAAAAAAGCCTCACAGTCGATTGAAGAGTTCGCGCAAGCAGCTGCCCGCGGCCGTGTTCGTGGACTCAAATGTCGATCCCAGAATTTGCCGCACACAAGCACGTCCGAGTCCGTTGGTTGGGCGTCGCTTCCGGCTTGTACGGACGAACAAGAAAAAGCTCTCGAAGAGCGGTTTCACGCACAACAATCTCCCGTCCAAAAAGCGCTCGCGGAGATGCCAGGTCCGAGCCTGACGTTGCAACTAAAGCCGCAGGCGTTGCAACCAGAACCGCAACCAGAAGCACAACCCGAGCAGCCGCCAAGCCCGCCTGTGATTCAACCGGTGCCAGCGCCGAATCTCCTACAGGCGCGGCCCCTGAACGAGGCGACACGGGAATATGGTCGAAAGATTCCCCGATCCGAAATTCAGCCCTATCTCGACCGCCGCGAAAATCCAGACGGAATTTGTGAGCAAGAGCGCTCGACACTGGGTGATGGAAAACTGGTTTTTGTACCGACTGCTCCGGGTGAGGCCCACGGGTACTGCATGAACGAGTCTGGGTACACCCGATTCCAAGCCGGCGCATTAGATCCAGATCGCCTCACTTCAAGCACCACGAGTGAGGCGTCAGCCCCCGTCAGGCAGCCAGCGCAGGGTCCAGAGCCTGCGTCGTCTGCTCTTCTTATTAATCAAAAGTTTGCGGCCTGTGCGCCCAAGCCACTCACCTGTCAGAGTCGCGACACGATTCGTCGGTCGTTTTATCAAGGAAACTTGCCGTGTGTTTTTGCCGGCATGGTCAGCGAGTTAAAAAACGGAAACCGTCGCTGTCAGGCTGTCACCGAATACAAAATCGGCGACAAGACACTGAAGTGCGAAAATGGACAAACGATGTGTAACCCGATGCTCTTTGGCACCATTTTGGGAAGCAGTCCGGAAACTCCGATCTGTGTCGGACGCGGCCAGGCAGTGACGGAGCATTGTGGGAAAATTTCCAACGCACGCGATGCCGAGCTTTTCTTAAATCGCAATGTTTCGGGCCTTCAGGACAAGTGGGATGAGTTCAAGCGCGACTTAGAAAACACGTGCAAAGAGGGAACGGTTTCTGCGAAATTCCACTGCCACGAGTGCAACCTCATGCAGAGCCGACTTTTTGAATTACACGCCCGAGTTGTGAAAAATCCGTGTGAGACAAGTGTGGATGATGGAATTCGAAGTCGTATCAAAGACCGCTCGGCTCCGACAGCTCGATGATGTAGTGAAAGCCCGTCTCCGGATCAGCAACGATCCGAAACTCTCGGCCCTGATAGCGAACAAAACCCGAGACCGAACCATCGGCGGTGGTCAGTTGAACCTTGCTCGTGGGATCACCCACAACCTGACCAGTGTGGATGCCGGCATTGACGTCGTGTCCAGACAGGACCTTGAAACGCACCACGGGCTTTGTGTCGTGAAAGAGTTCGAGTGGCAAAGCCAATTCGCGTCCCGGTGTGCGATACACAAGTTTCGTAGTCACCAAAACCACGGCGCGAGCCTGTTTGCCAGAGATCCCCGTGCGCTTTTCGATCTCGCCCTTCGTGGGTCCGTCGGCGACGGTAACTGCGAAACTTGTTGAGCCACCTAAGTCGTCCGCCCCACTTTGGGTGTTGGAAGAAGCCAGGCGCCCTCCGCGGCTCTTCGGCGCGAGGTCGTCGATGGACACTTCGGAATAAACGGACTTTGCTGGCACCTCGGAGTCGGAAACCTCGACAAAGCCAGCTGGCGTGCGCGGTTTTTCCGAGGAATCTGAAAGCACACGAACGAAAAAGACGACAATTAGAACCAGCGCCGTGCCAATTCCAATCGCCCAAGGGAGCCACTCTTCGGCGGTCTCCCCTTTCTTTTTGATCCAGTCTTTGAAGGCCGGTGAGATCTGCATCCAAGATCAAGGATAGCAGAATTCTCTTTTAGGCCGTCGGCTTTTTCAATTGATTGGCCCGTTTGCGAACACGATCAAAGCCGGCGCTTGAAATCACCGTCTTTGGTCCTGCCTGTGCGCCGGATGCCATTTCGATCATCTGGCTCACACGTTCTTTCGAAGGGGGATGTGTCGACATCGCGTCCGCAAGACTTGCCAGCAGTGGTTGACCACCTCTGTTGCGTTCGTCTTCCATGCGCTGAAGTTTCGCATAAAAATCTCCCACGCGTTGCGGGTGGAATCCGGCTTTCACGGCCGTGCGGAAACCAATGCGGTCGGCTTCCATTTCATCTTCTCGCGAGTTTGCCATGAACTTGTATTTTTGTACGAGAAGGCCACCAGCGCCGCCGGCTGCCGCGCCAAGTGTCGCCGCTTTTTGTAGACACTCATTGTCGCTAGGTGGGCAAACGAGCTTTCCAATTCCGTACCCGGCTGCGCCGCCAAGCAAACCCCCGCCAAGTGCATAGACCCAGCTTGAGGTCCCTTTCTTCTGGGCTTCAATCCGTTCGGCCGTGTGACGAGCTGTCACGTGTCCAATTTCATGGCCAACAACTCCTGCAAGTTCGGCTTCGGATTCTGCCATCGCGATAAGTGGCGTGGTCACGTAGATCGTACCAGCTGGTAAAGCGAAGGCGTTGACGTAAGGTACATCGACAACGGTGAAGCTGTAATTGTAGGGCGCGCCTTCAAGCGCGCTTGCAGTCGTCAGTCGAGTGCCAAGTGCCGAGATGTAGTTCTGAAGTTCCGCATCTTTCAATGGCGGATAGTCTTTCTTCATTTCCTGCAGCGCTTCGCGCGTCATGCGCTTTTCGTCGTCGACTGTGATCTCGGTTTCTTGTCCCCGGTTGTCGCCCTCTCGGTAGCGACTTCCCCCGCCTCCGCTGGCGCACGCCGAAAGCAAAAGTGGAAACGCGGCGAGAAAATGGCGGCGACCAAGGC
>CAKQVW010000223.1 GCA_934277865.1 uncultured Pseudobdellovibrionaceae bacterium
TATGTTCTCAAGCGAAACAGCGAGGGCGTTTCGCTTAGAAAAATCGGCAGATAGTCGACCGAATCGTAGTTCAGGTAGCGCCTTAAGTTCTTGCCGACAAAGAGATTCACTATTCGCACGGCTTTCGCCAGCGCTTCTGATAAATCGGGCGGCGTTTCAGTATGCAAGTGAACAATCTCACACGGCGGCAATGAAGAAGCCTGGTCGACCAGATTTCGCAACAAGACCAGCGGTGTTGCGGCGCCAGCATGAACGAAAATTCTCAATGGCTCCCCAATTTCTCGCGAGCTTGAACTGTAGAGGGAGTGAAATGGCTGAAGGTCGATCTTTACGTATTGTTTCGAATTATTGGTCATAAATTCTCGATCAAAACACTCGAGACGGACAATGACAATAGAGAGAAACTTCGCTAGGTCTCTTCGTATCGCACAAACGGAGGGTTAAAATGTCTCAACCGACTGTCATTCGTACGATCGCTATCAACTTGCTGGCCACGGGCCTTGTCACTGCGCTCTTGCCTGTTTCGGCACCAGCCTCGGAGTCAAGCTTCACGTCTTCAAACCTTACACTGACCTGCAGCATGGTGGAGGGTTTTACCCAAGCTCAGTTTGCGGGCTCGGTGGTGATTTCAGACCACGCGACGGCCGATTCAAAAGAGGTTCTTGCAAGTGCTGATTTCGACTTCTCGACAAGCCGCAAGGTTATCGAAGGACCAGACGAGGCTCCAGTCGTTCGCGAAATCAAAGAACAGTTTGCGGCGGTAAACGCGAGCGCGGTCACTGAGTACATCCCAGCCGGACAGCTCTTTGTTCACGAGGCTCTCGCGGTCGAAGTCATCGCTGAAAACACCAATGGCACAAAAACCGTCTTGCGCGCGATCCCGCAAGCACCGGGTTTAAACGCCACGCTTCTACACGACGGGCTCCCTTACCGAGCCCGCTGCGAGTAATTTAAGGTTTTGCCGCGCCAAGAACCTTCATCTTGGCGCCGGTCGAATACGCATTGAATTCCGGTGCGTAAATCGACTGGATAGTTGCCGGACCTATTCGGAAATTTCCAGCCATATTTGCACGCAAGCGATAACGGAACGTGTACTCTCCGACCGGCAAATAAGAGAAGAAGAAGTTCGTTCCGCTATCTCTAACCTCTTCAAACCAGGAAATTCCTAAATTATAGCGATAGCCCGAGCGAACATTTTCCGGCTCAAGACCCGCCGCGCGTGGGTCACGCAAGTGAACATACTCGGCCGCGTGTTTAAGACGAATGGACACCTGAACTTCAATCTGATCACCGACTCGAATCTGTTCACCTTCGCCAAGAGGCTTCAGTGTCCATTCCTTTCCGTCGTTCTCTCGCTTGAAATACCGTCTTGATATCTGAAAAAAATCACCGCGGTCTTCTTTCGGAAGTTCGTCCGTCGAAAAATGCCAAACGGCCGAAGCAAACGCGAAGCCGGGGGTCGTCTTGGAAACCTTGATCCGGGAGTTCTGCTTAGCCGAAACTTTCTCTCCCTCAATCACGATCTGATTTTTTCTTCCCGTGTACTTATCCGGCTCGAAGACAAACGACGTCTTTTGGGAACCGAGATCGACTTCGACCTCTTCTCGAACCCCGAGAGCCGCCGTCTTATCCAGGAAATGAGCTAGCGAATAAATAGATTCCGCTGTCGCGCGCGTCGACTTCCAATGATTGAGCTTCTTATTTAAGAAGAGCCACTGAACGAGACCATCAAGCTTCTGATTCGCCGGTTCTAGCTCGAGAAGCGCTCGAATACTGAATGCATGAGTTTCGATCGTGTCGTTGTACCAAAGCCACGAACGGTCTTCCTGAGCCCAGAACGTGCCCTGCTCGTCGTTGGATTTGGCCGAGTCCATAACCGAATCCCAGACGAGTTTCGCTTCGGCGTCTCGCTTAAGACGTTTGAGCGTCAACGCCAAGTACCCTTTTAGCAAGGGAGAATGGCGTTGCCATTTGCCAAAGCTATAGTCCAAAAGCCGTTTTCGATAGGCGTCGTCAAACAATCCGCGCGACCAAGATGCGTCGGGGTACTGACTGACGGCGAAATTCACCAAAGTGATGAATTCATGACAGCAGTCGTCTCGCATCATCTGCTCGAGATCCGAGTCGAGCCAGCCTTTCACATAAGTCCAGGCTTTCACGACAACATCTTTCGGCACATCGACTTGAAACTCCAACGCTCGACCGAAACCAAGAAGCATGTAGAGCGTCATGTACTTATCGGCCGGGCCGCCTTGAAACCAAGGAAAACCACCGGAAGGAAGCTGCATCTTCTTTAACTTCGCAAGCGCGCTTTCGCGCTCGGCCGTGGCGACTCGGCTATCTAAGACGTTTACAAGATCGTCGTTCTCGCGACTGGATCCGCCCTGGGCCTCTTGCAACCAAGGGCTCTCTTCCAAAGTCATTCGGCGATTGGCATCGACATCGTCAAAGCGTTCCAGGCGTTCTTTGCGCTTCGACATCTCAAGAGCCATCTTCTGAATCGACGGATACTTTTTAAACAGCGAGGTCACGATTCCGGTGGAAAGGAATCGGTTCAGCGTCTGTTCCGTACACTCATAGGGGTATTTGATGAGATACGGGAGCGCTCGAAGAACGCCGTAAAACAATTGTCCATCGACCGTCACAACCATCTTCTCGTTGATCAAGGTCGGGTCGTTTGCTTTAGCGAGGTCTTCGAATGTCATGGTCTTGCTGGACTTGTTTTTAAGAGTCACAAAGCGAGACTGCGCAAGATGCATACGACTAGGAAGAACAGGGAACGGCTTGCGTTCGCCATCGCTAAAAGTCACGCCTTTTTGCTTTGCCGTCGCGATCACCTTAAACGCATACTGCCCGACCGACCTCGGAGTTTTAAGAAAAAAGGTCGCAGTCGTGGTTCCACTTTTGTCGACCCGGAACGTGCGCTTTACATCTTTCGCCTGCAACCCGAAGCTTTGCAGAGCCGATTTTCCTGTAAGCGGATTCTCGATTTCAAATACGAGGTCTCCACTGAGAGGAACCTGCCCGGCGTTATTGATCGCGACTTTGACTTCGGCCTCATCGCCTTCCCTCAAAAACCGTGGAGCATAAGTACGCACCATGAGTTCTTTGACGGACTTCGTCTCCTGAGAGACGGTCCCGCCTCGAATGTCCTTCGTGATAGCGTGTGCGTAAACCTGCCAGGAGGTCACTGAGTCCGGCACCTGAAATTCAAAACCCACGGCCCCATTTGCGTCGGTCACCAAGTGCGGCTGAAAAAACGCGGTCTCCGAAAATTCGCTTCGGATCTGAACAGACGAGGCCTGATCAGCGGCACTTGGACCGCCTCCCGTCGCATCACTCATCTCCGTCTTTTTTAACTCTTTTGCCGCAAGGCTCTTAGATTGTGCCACATTGGAATCTTCTCTCAGTTCAGATCTCGCCGCCGACATCGGCGCCGCAGCCGATTCCATATCGGCCGAATACCCCAAATTCGCTCGGCGCCCCGGAACCATGCGACCTCTTCGGCCAGGGCCTCCGATGCCGTAATTGTCGTAAAAGCCGAGTGCATCGGCTGTTGGAGGCGATGGACGATGCTTGGTCACAAAACTACCTCGACTAGCCTGCCCGTAGACCGTGCTCAAACTCCAAAGCGGACTTAGCGCCCCAAATCTAGTTGGGTACAACGAAGAGATCGTTCGGTACTGATGAGCCCCAAACAGATCAAGACTTCGATCATACATGTAGGCGAGCACCTCGGCTTCGCCTTTGCCAAGCGGCTTATTTTTTTTATCTGCCACCGTGATTCGAAACGTCTCTTTTGAGCCCGGGCGAATCTGATCGCGGAAGGTGGTGTACTTGATCTCTAGTTCACGATCCGTCCATGGAACCGTGAGATTCACTTCCTGCTTCATCACTTGGTGATCACGAAGACCTTTGACCAAGACAGTCAGTCCGCCACGATCCGTTTTGGTGATAGGAACTTTGATCAGCGCCGACCCTTTTCCCACCTCGATTTCATCTCGCTTAACGCGAACACCCTCGCGATACATTTCCATCGTGAGGCGTTGTGACTTTAAACCGCTGAACACAAGGATCTTCGCCGTCTCACCCACTTCGTAAGACGCTTTGTCCGAAAGCAGCACGATTGGGAACTGAAGCTTCGGATTCTTCTCCTCCGCAACAAGAATATGACGTGAAACGGAAACCGGAGTTCCGAATTCGTCTTTGCATTCGAACGTGATTTTATAAACGCCGGACTCTTTAAAGCCGTCGAGGTTCAATTTGGCTACGCCGCTCGCGTCCGTTTTTATATTCTCCGCTCGAACGACTTCACCCTCTGGCCAACCTGTGGCGATGACTTCCCACCGTGCATCTGTCTCCCACCGCGAACGAACTTCGTCATCTGCGTGTTTTCCTCGCTTTGGGTCCGCCAATGGGTCTCGATCCGAAAAAAGCCGTGCGTCTCGCGAGAGTTCGGCCGGCAAAGGAGTGTCGTTCGGTTGACGCAAGCGATGAACCTTGTAGCTTCCGGACACCGCCTTGGGTTTACCACTGAGACTTGCAACCGATATCTTGGCTTCGACTTTCTCATGAACTACAGAAAAGCGACTCTCGATATCGATCTGAGCTTCCAGGTTTTGAAATCCTATTCGGAAAGACTTCTCCCCAGAACGCGTCTCGCCACCTTCATCCGTTACGCCGGCTTCAATAGAAAAGTTATAGCTGAGATCTTTCGCACGTTTTGGATCAGAACTCATGCGTTCGTCGGCCGCTGGGGTGAATGTGATTTCAAATGTGCCATCGGCTCGCATCGCCGATTCACCTGTCGCAATTGTCTGCGGTGGGGCTGGCGGAAACCACCATGACCAGCCGTAGTACGACCACCAAAGTGGAGCACGTGGAGAACGCGTCACTCGCCATCTGACGGATCCACTGCTAACCGGAAGACCGAAGTAATACTTGGCCTCGCCCTTGATCGTCGCTGGCTTATTTAAACGAAGAGGCGTAACCGAGTCCGTGATCGTCGTTTCAAACGTCGGACGTTTATACTCTTCAACACGAATCTGTGAACGCCCCGAATAACCGCCAGTGACCTCCACGGTCCAAGATCCCAAAGGACGTCCGGTCGGAATCGTGAACTCGCCAGAGGATGTGCCGAACTGATTGGATTTTAGAACCTTCGTCGCAACGACTTGGTAGTTCGGATCTCTTAGCTGCACATTGACCGCTTCGCCC
>CAKQVW010000224.1 GCA_934277865.1 uncultured Pseudobdellovibrionaceae bacterium
CTATCAATGGTGGGCTTTTTCTTCGAAAGAGGAGGAGCCTTCCAATGTTGTCACACTTCATTCGTTCCCTAGTTCTCACCATCGGATTCACAATCGTCGCTCAAGCGGCAGAAGCCGCAATCGTCAAAAAAGATTTCGAATACAATCTCGCTGGCAAAAAGTACGAAGGCTACATGGCCTACGACGACAGCGTGAAGGCGCCACGCCCGGGAATCCTCGTGGCCCACAACTGGATGGGAGTGACAGATGAGACCAAGAGCAAAGTCGACCAGCTGGCCGAGCTTGGCTATGTGGCGTTTGCTGTCGACATCTACGGGAAAAACTCTCGTCCCAAAAACGTCGAAGAGGCCGCAGCGCTTTCGTCGGGTTTCAAAAAGGATCGCGTGCCGCTGAGAAACCGCATGCACCAAGGACTCAAGGTGCTTCGCGAACAGAAGAACGTCGACAAAACTAAAATCGCGGTGATTGGCTACTGTTTTGGTGGTACCGCCGCTCTTGAACTTGGTCGCGCCGGTGGCGACGTGAAGGCCATCGTGAGCTTTCACGGTGGACTCGATTCTCCGAAGCCCGCAGATGGCGCGAAGATCAAGGGGCGCGTTCTCGCGCTCCACGGCGCGGATGATCCGTTTGTGAAAGACGAAGAACTTGCAGCATTCGAAAAAGAAATGCGCGACCACAAAGTGGATTGGCAGCTCATCAAGTACGGTGGCGCCGTCCACTCATTCACTGAAAAAGCGGCCGGCAACGACAACTCAAAAGGCGCGGCTTACAACGCAAACGCAGATGCACGTTCATGGGAAGCCATGAAACAGATCTTCGCCGAAACATTGAAGTAAGACTGAGGCGGAACGGCTCATGACGAGCCGCTTCGCTGCCTGCCCGAGAGCGCCTTCTGCCCAAAATCATAAACGCACTGCGTCTGAACAGAACTCTAAACTTGAAAATCTTGCCCGACTAGAGCCCAGCGACTAACACGGAATGTGTCCGTTGAGCTTCTTACGAGGGGTGTAAGCATGAGCGGTCTAGGGTTGTTCTCGAGGGTTCGTTTCGCTAACTTGTTTTCACATTGTTTAGCAATCACGATAGTTTACACTGGACTCTCTCCCGACCCTGTCTACGCTCTCTCACTCACCAAAGAAAATCCCTACTACGGCCGCGACTTCTACCAGTCTGTCGCCTCTGGCACCCGCGACGCCGACCTGATCGATGAACTCCGCAAAATTCTGGAAAGCCGCCACCAACGTGTCTCCGGCGACTTCGACAAAATCGTCGCCAACTGCGACACCGCGAGCCGCGACTGCTACCAACACACATCAGTTGGATACAGCACTGCCCGCCGCCTCCTGATGGGACAGATCCATCTCGAAAACAACTCGGCAGGATACTTCGTAAAAGATGTTTACTGCGAGATTGAGTTCAACAATAGCCACTTCGGTGGCTCACAGGAAATCGGACCAGGTCGAATTCCCCGCAACACCAAACTCAACACAGAACACACTTGGCCACAGAGCCGATTCAATGGCGGGATGAACAAAGACGCTCAGAAGAGCGATCTCCACCACCTGTTCCCAACTCACTCTGAGATGAATTCGATCCGCGGCAACCACAAGTTTGGTGACGTTGATGTTCCAGATCGCGCGCTTCCATGCCCGACTTCAAAATACGGAACGGCAAAAGGTTCGCACGAGGACATCTTTGAACCACCTGTTGCTCACAAAGGCAACGTGGCTCGCGCGCTCTTCTACTTCTCGATCCGCTACCGCCTCCGCATCGATCCACAAGAAGAAGCCTTCTTGCGCAAGTGGCACCAAAACGATCCGGTTAACCAAAGCGAAATCGAACGCAACGAACAGATCTTCAAAGTTCAAGGGAATCGCAACCCGTTCATCGACCATCCAGAACTGGTTTCCCAAATTTCCGACTTCTAGATCGAAGACCCATATCTCAACGTATAAGGCATAAAAAAAGCGGCTCAGTGATGAGCCGCTTTTTTGTTTTTAAAATCGTGAGCAAAAAATCTTAAGACCTAGCTGTTTGCTAGAGGATTCCGGAAACGAGCCATCGGCTTCGCCGTGCCCGCTGTCGCACCAGCAGGAGGCGCCGCATTCGTCGTCGGCACAGGTGCCGCCGCCGCTTGGCTTTGCTGAATCGCCTGATTCACAGCCACATTCGAAGCTTGCACGGCACTTGTCACAGTCGCCGCATGTGCGAGGTTGATCTGCGGATCCGGCATAGCTACATGACTTGTTTCGATCATCTGCATGTGTGATTGGCAAATGGCACGCAAGTTGACTTCAAACTGCATTCGAAGCTTCTTCACGTCCGCAATTTCCTGATACATGCGCTTGAGCTGATCGCGACCTTCGCGCATCACAAGCTCAGCCTTCTGAGACGCATCGTTGATGATGAGCTGAGCCTCGCGCTCGGCATCGTGACGAATTTGTTCACACATCTTCGTCGCGGTTGCGAGCGTCGCCTTCAGCGTCTCATCACGCTCTTTGTATTCCATGAGCTGAATTTCTTTTTGGCGAACCGACTCTTTCAAAGCATTGCGTTCACGCACGAGCTCTTCCATCTGATCGGCAATGTCGCGCAAAAACGCGGCCACTTCGTCTGGATCTAGGCCCATAACCTTACGATTGAAATTTTTGTGGGCGATATCAATTGGCGCGATTCTCACGATTCCCTCCATTGGAGTCACGTCCACCGATCCTTCGATAGACGATTCCCTATTAGGATAGAGAGTCGCTGGACCTTCGACAACGGCCCTTGGTCTAGATTCGTCTTCTCACGACACCCTAATCTTTTGCGGTGCCACGCGAGATCTCTTGGTCCCGAAGCACAGCTTTTTCAAAGCTGTAGCGAAGCGCACGTTCGATTTCGAGTTCACGCATAGACTGAAGTCCAGCCGCCGTGACTCCTTTTTTTGAAACGACACGCTCTTGAAGATCGTGAAGGGGCGTATCTTTGGCATGCACGGCCAGCTCAGCAGCTCCTAAAAAAGTCTGAACAACCATCTTGCGAGCGACCTCTGGCTCGAAGCCGTGCTCCTCAATCCACTCTTGCCAGTACTGCATCAACTCAAAAAGAAAACCAGGACCGCTTCCACAGCCAACAGTGAGCGCCTCAAAAAGCTCTCCCTCAGGGGCATGTACAACAAGCCCCATTGGCGCCAGCAGTTCTTCCACCATCGGACCATATGCCGAGGCTTCGGGCCCGAGGCAGTAACCAACCACTGCTTTCCGAATAGTGGCTGGCGTGTTTGGCATCACACGAATCAGAGCTTTTACTTTCGGCAAAAGCTTTTGCAGCGAGCGCAGTGAAAATCCAGCAGCCAGCGAAATGACGATTTGGTTTGGAAGAAATGTGCTTGCGATCGGCTCGATCACCGACGTCAGGTCTTGAGGCTTCACTGCTATGATGACGATCTCACACTTGTCGATCAGCTCTTCATTCGTCGCAAGCGGCGTGACGCCGAACAGCTCTTGTACTTTTTTGAGTTTTCCTGGAGAGCGATTGGTCGCGAAGATTTTCGCAGGTGCAACCCGACCTCCCTCGACGAGAGCCTGAATCAGGGCCTGCCCCATGTGCCCCGTCCCGATGAAGCCGATCTTGCGCCACTCACGGGGGGTATTGGGACTCGAGTCATTTGTCATACTTCAATCATGATGGAGACGACGCAGTGATGGCAAGCGCGATGCAAGACTAGAAATAAGAACGTCGGCATCTATTTCGACTTTTCCTTCAATCTCTTTGCCCGAAGATGGCGGTACCAATTCGAATCATTGTCGCACCGGCCGCAAGCGCCTGGCGAAAATCATGCGTGGTTCCCATCGAAAGCTCTTTAAACCGCGAAGCCAACTCTGGCGGCAGTTCAGATTTCGTTTTTTCAAAGATCTGGACGATCTCTCGAAATTGCGCGCGAGTTTGTTCTTCTGACTCCAACAATGGCGGCAAAGCCATCATCCCGTGCAGCGAAATCCCCGGAAGCTCACACACCCGCTTTGCGAGTTCGACATACTCCTCGGGCGAGGCTCCCGACTTGGTTTCTTCGTCCGCAAAGTTCAGCTGCAGCAAGATCGGCTGAACAACTTTCTTGGCGACCGCCCGCTTGGATATTTCTTCCGCCAAACTCAATCGGTCGACCGAGTGAATGAGATCAAACTCGCCCACCACCGACTTCACCTTCTTGGATTGAAGATTGCCAATAAAGTGCCAGCGAATACCAGACGGCCTTGGATGGATCGAGCGAACCAACAGCTCAACGTCGTTCTTTTTTTCAAGCGCCTCTTGCGCATAGTTTTCTCCGAACTCGCGTTGTCCGGCCAACCATGCCATCACCACGTCTGTCGCAGGCTTGGTCTTCGAAACAGCAATCAACACAGGTGCCGCAGTCGCACCACTGGAAACATATTTCGAGACCTCTTCCCTATACGAACGGATTTGCTCACCGACTTCGTGAAGACGGGAATTTTTTGAAACTGAAAATCCCGCAATCTTCTCGGAAAAAAACCTTAATCCCTGTTCGACCACTTCCATCGGAAGCCCGACCACATTGTCATAGGGGCCTTCGATTCGATCGATGAAACCTGACGCCGCACCTTGGATGCCGTAACCGCCGGCTTTATCAAAGGGCTCTTTCGAAGCGACGTAGGCGTCAATTTCTTCCGGACTTAAATCGCGAAATGTCACCGTCGTTGCCGCATGACCGGAAAACTCGATCGAAGTCGAGCTATCGATCATGGCAATACCAGTGATGACCGAGTGAGAGCGACCTGAGAGTCGTCTAAGAAATGACCGCGCTTCATTCTCGTCTTTGGGCTTGCCTAGGATTTGGTCATCAAGCACCACGACCGTGTCCGCCCCAAGCACCAAAAACACGAGTCCTTTCGAGTCGTTTCTCATTTTGAGACACGCCCTGGCTTTGTCTGCAGCTAACTGTCGAATTTTCTCGCCCAGATTCAGGTTTTCGTCGGGAATTTCCGATATTTGAGTAGGGAGAACATCGAACTCGTAACCGGAGATCGTCAGAATTTGACGACGGCGCGGCGACTGCGAAGCCAAGACGAGGTGTCGATGCTGCATGACTCCCTTACATCACGGAAGGTCGTTGGATGGGAAGCGATTTACTACCGATGGTTCTAATCCTCGTCACGGGAGTGG
>CAKQVW010000225.1 GCA_934277865.1 uncultured Pseudobdellovibrionaceae bacterium
GAGAGGTCCGAGAGGCCTCTGTGCCGCAGAGTTCAAAGACGGCGAAGAGAGCATTGAGTGCCCCAGCCGAAGCTCCGGTGAGAAGTTTGGTTTGCAGGATCGTAGGGTTTTGGCGAAGCAGTTGAGTGGCGTAGTGGAGGGAGCCAGCTTGATAGGCACCAAGCGAGACACCACCACTGAGAGTGAGCGCGACGGGAGTTGGCTCGGTGGCGAATGTAACCGACGGGCTCAAGCTTTGAAAAAGCACCACACCGAAGACGGTGTAAAGTGCTGCAGACAGTCGAGTGATTGCCGAGAAGAAACATCGAGAAGCCACACTCTCTTTTCGGTCGCAAGAGCGGCAAACTATGGCAGTTTCGAAGCCATTTGAGATTCTGGTCCAGGGTCTTGGAACGCGCAGTTTGGCTAGGTGTACTTCTTCAATTTCCTTTGCAGGCTTTGGCGGTGGATGCCGAGATCTTTGGCCGTTCGACTGATATTGCCGCGGTTTTTGGTAAGCACAAAGTCGATGTATTCATGCTCGATCTCAGAAAGTGAGCGCCTTTTAAAATCGGAATCCATGGCGATTCGCCGGCCTTCGAGGGCCGAGAGGATTTCGGTGAAGCTGGCCGGTTTTGTTAGATAGTCCAAGGCGCCACGTTTGACCGCCTCGACGGCTGTCGTGATGCTGCCATACCCCGAGAGCACCACGATTCGTGCATCTGGCGATTTAGCTTTGATTTTTGTGATCGCCTCGAGGCCAAATTCGCCGCCAGATAGGCGAAGGTCTAGCACGGCGTGGGTGAACAAAAGCTCCTCGGGAATCTCGCTGACTTTTGCCGCCAAGATGACTTGAAAGCCGTGATCTTCGAAGTCTTTGCAAAGACTGGAGGCGAGATGAAGATCGTCTTCCAAAATGACCACTCTCATTTGGTTTTTTGTTTCTATCACGTCGAGACCTCCGTAGTCGGTGTGGGCCACGCTAGGCTGACGCGGGCTCCAGATGGTTTACAGTTTTCGATGTTGAGGTGGCCGCCCAAGCTCTGGACAAAGATTTCGCTCACATAAAGTCCAAGGCCCGTGCCATGGGGTTTGGTCGTGAGAAATGGTTCTCCTCGTTGGCTAAGCACGGCCGGTGAAAATCCAGCCCCGTCGTCTTCCACGGCAAGCTGAATCCAAGAATCACGCTTTTCAAGCGACAGCCGAATATGTCCGCCCGGTGCAGCCTCGTGGGCGTTGTCGAGCAGGTTGATCAAGACTTGCGCGAAACTGACGATGGGAACATCGGCTCTGGCTGAAGCGTCCATTTGGTCGGTTAGCAAAGACAGCTTCGCATCGGGATGTTCTTCTCGCCATGCGTCCGCGATGTCGTTCAAAAACTCCACCAACGGAATCGACTTTTTCTCGTGCGAGCCAACATCAAATTGCGAGGCGTTCATTTCGCGAATGACTTTTTCGCAGGCGGCGATGCTGTGCTCGGCAGCTTCGATGTCCTCGATCCACACGCTGTCCACATTGCTTGAGTGATTGAGACTTCGGTGCAATCTGCCGAGTCTCAGCTTGGCGGCATTTAGCGGGCTTGCAAACTCATGAGAAAACCCGGCTGCGAGTGCGCCGATGGCTCGAAGGCGGTCTTGCCTTTCGGCAAACATTCGACTGCGCATCAGGCTTTCGGATTGGCTTTCGAGATAGGTGCTAAGCGAACGCATCACAAGCCAAACAGAAGCGATGAGGATATGAGGCGCTAAGATGATGGCGATGGACGGTTCGCCAGTAGAACCTGCGGATTTCACGGGAAGACTGGTGAGGGCGTGGTGAGTTTGCAGGGAGGCAAACAAGGTGTGACTCAAGATCCAGTAGGGCCACGCGTATTGGCCACGTATGAGGACGGCGCCGAGGGCGACGTTCACAAAAAAAAGTGGAGTCAGTGGATTTTGCAGACTTCTTGAAATCAGCAGCAAGCTTGAGATGGCAATGAGATCCAAGGTCAGTTGCAAGCCAACAACAGACGGATTGATGGAATGAACTCCGTGCCCATTGCTCGGTGACTTTGCCAGAAGCAGAAGCTGGGTGAAGAGATTGAACAGCGCTAGCAAACTGAGAGCGCCAATGAAAATGAGAATGGAAGTTCGATCAAGTAGCCCAATGTGGTAGGCGGTTGGTGAAAGAAAGAGAAAAAAAGTGCATGCGATCCAGCGAAGCCGCACGATCCACTTCAGCTTCGCGATTTCGGAGTCTGTCGCGTCTTGCGGGAATTTGATCAGATCGGAAACGGCCTTTTGGGCGTCCCGAAAATGGCTTTTGAGGGCAAGCATGGATTGTCTATAGCGAAGCTAGGACCCCGAAGGGAAAGAAAACCGGAGCCGCAGCGAAATGCTGCGGGTAGAAGCGAGATGGCGCCCATTGCGGCGCATCAGTTGCGGCTTACTTCGCGATGTAGGTCACTTCGACTCGCGATCCTGCTGGAGGGGGAGAGTCGAACACAATCAGCTTTCCTTCGACCCGCCACTTGATTGAAGTCGCAGGCCAAACAGACACCTTAACGGAGCTCGTAACAGGTTCGGATTTGAGTTCGAAACTGGAAACGAGCTTTCGCACATCGTTTGAGATGGAGGACAGGTGTTTTCCGTAGTCCGCATCACAGATGGAATACGTGCGTCCGCCGGTCATGGTCGCCAGTGCATTCACTTGGTGGCCGTAGTACCCAACTCCGGAATCTTTGCGTTGTGCTTTCAAACAGGCCGAATCATTTGGCTTGATGATAATCCCGTGGGCCATGAATCGTTTTGTGTCGGCAAATGCGGCGGCGAACGCTTCGACGACAGCACGTGGTCGGGTCATCGCCGGATTTTTTCCATCGCTCATTTCGTCTTCGTCGGAAAGTACGACCACGGCGAGATCAACACCATCTCGGAAGAAGCCAGCGTTGGCTTTGAAACGCTCTTCGATTGCCATGATCGTCGCTTTGAGCGGCTGTTCGATGCTGGAGGGGCAATACGGGAAACGTGTGCGATCACCGCAGTCGATAGTTTCGTCACGTCGAATTGTGTTGAGGAAAAGTTGCTGCGCATTGGGCGTCGTCGGAGTCAGGAACTTGATCGCGGCTCCCTTGTAGTCGACGAGTCGTCCATCGGTCGCCCAGCCAGAGCCATTGGGACCGGAGACGTCCGTCGTGGTGATCCCGATTTGGTAATCGAGATCCTTGATTCCGGAAATAAAGTTCGCGAATCGAGAACCCATCCGGCGTTGTTTGCTCTCCATCGACTCCGAGTTGTCGTCAATGATGAGGATATCAACTTTGTTGGCCGTGTCGGACTGACTGAAATACTCAGTCACGGTCGGCACAGGTGTTGGTGTCGGCACCGGAGTAGGTGTCGGCGTCGGCACCGGAGTAGGTGTTGGTGTCGGCACCGGAGTAGGTGTTGGTGTCGGCACTGGAGTAGGTGTCGGTGTTGGTACCGGAGTGGGTGTCGGTGTTGGTACCGGAGTGGGTGTCGGTGTTGGTACCGGAGTGGGTTCAGGTGTTGGTACCGGAGTGGGTGTCGGTGTTGGTACCGGAGTGGGTTCAGGTGTTGGTACCGGAGTGGGTTCAGGTGTCGGTGCCGGAGTGGGTTCAGGTGTCGGTGCCGGAGTAGGCGCCTCGCTTGGGCCCTCGCTTCTTAAACTATCAACCGCTTCAAAGCTTGGTTTGTTACAAGCCGTTAGCATGCACGCAAGAGCGAGAGTGAGAACAGAACCATAAGAGATGTTGAACAATGCCATCTCTACATTCTGTGTGGAAAACTCGGATGCGGCGAGTGTTCTGAGGTCCAGGCCTGTTTGACATAATTCCCGGAAATCCGCTCTAGATGCGAATTCCCGGCCGAGAGCTAAGTCGAGACCTCGGCCAGTCGGAAGCGTTCGTGAACGGCGAAATCACCGCGATCCGCGAGGACCTTCACGAGATCCAAGTACGGATCGTGTTCAAAAAAGAGATAAGCGGATTCCTTGGTGGCCTGTTCGAGGAGAATGGCCTTTTCCTCGATGAGCTCCAACGGACGAAGGTCGTAGCCCATCACCCAGGGAAGTCGAACGTGAGACGAGGTGGGAATCAAATCACCACAGTAATAAACTGTGTTTTTTCCATCTGAAATACGCACGTATTGCTGGCCCAAAGTATGGCCGTTCGTGATGGCCACCGAGACTCCGGGCAAGAGCTCGTTCACCGGGCCGTCGAGAACTTCCATCTGATTGTTGGCGATCACGGCTTCGAAATTGACGCCAAAGTAGGAGGCCTTCTCGCGACGGTTAGGTAGCCGCGCAGTTTCTAGATTGGCGCGCTGAACGAAGTGTTTGGCGTTTTTGAAAGTGGGAACGATGTTTCCATTTTCCGACTTTGTCGCCGCCCCAGCATGATCGAAATGAAGATGAGTGAAGATCACATGAGTGATGTCGTCTGGCGTGAGGCCCAGGCGTTTGAGAGAGGCTTCCAGGGAAGTGGCACCTCGATCAATGGCGTACATCTCTTCGAATTTTGCACCAAGCTTTTCGCCATACTTCGCAACAAAGTCACCGCCGATGCCACAGTCAATGAGAATGCGGTGAGTGGGCGACTTCAAGAGGAGCGCGCGTGCTTCCATGGCGATCCGGTTGGTACTGTCGCTTGGATTGGATTTTTCCCACAAAACTTTGGGTACGGTTCCGAACATGGCGCCACCATCGAGTCCAAACAAGCCTGTTGGGACGGCGTGAACTTCGTAGTCACCGATCTTCAGTTGAAGATTTTTAAGCGTGCTGGCGTGAGGGTTTGGAAGGTCGCGAAAGGATGTCATGTCTTGTCCTCATTGTCTTCGCGGAAAGCGTTTGGGTTGATGCTCATGACCCATTGGCGATAGTTTTCATAGATGAGCTCGATGTTCGCCGGTGGATGAACCGGACCAACATGAATCGTCAGCGGGCCGGGCACGGCAAAGATGCGACCCTTCGGCCAGAGTTCGCCGTTACCCTCGAGATACAAAAATAGAAGTGGTGTCGTGGTCTTTTCGCTAAAAAGACTAACGCCGCGTTTGAACTGACCGATGAAGCCGTCCTTCGAGCGAGTGCCCTCTGGGAAAATGATCAGCCAAATCGCCTCAAGCTTTGAAAGCAGCGTCAGGCAAAGCTCCACGGCCTCACCTTTTTTGTCTTTGCGATCGATGGGGAT